>JAPCJU010000060.1 GCA_027886795.1 Nitrososphaerota archaeon
AGATAGATACTGAAAATGAAAATATCGAGGACGCTATTAAGAAAATGAAACGCACATTTCTGGATTAGTTATGTTAAGAAAAGGCCAGGTGGATGTTAAAACAGCTCAACCTCCAATTTGCAAATAGTTAAACGCCCTAACGTTCACAAAGTAAAATCAGGTTCAGTTTTCTTTACTTCAGTCAATCCCGGTCTTTGCTAATGAGTTCGATCTAGGTACCTTCGGAATCTTCCTCCCCTTTGAACAAGTATATCGAGGACGCTCTCTTTGGTTCAGTAAACCTCCGAATCACACGGTTGGGTAAACTCTAAACCAATATTCCCAAAAATCAAATCCAAAAAAATAGTGACTAAAACAGGCGTATGGCGAAGTCCAAATAGTGCCATCTTACGTTAAGTCCTTGATAGGAAATGAAATTGGTCCAAATCGTAGACACTGATGGTTCCCGAAAAGTCGGCCTCGTTGATAATGCGAGAAGTGACTTCCTCCGCGTCTTGAAGGACACCAGTTCTACATACGAGCTTGCCATGGGAGCGGCACGACAGGGGATTGGTCTAGAACTTCTGGTGAATCAAAAGCTAACGGAGATCAATGTCGATTACGATCAAGTAGCTGCCGAGAATCGACTTCTGCCTCCGCTTGACCACCCTGACCCGGCTCACTTTCTTGTTAGTGGAACCGGACTAAATCACCTGGGAAGTGCACTAGCAAGAAACGCCATGCACACCAAAGCTGATTCTAGCGAGTCGGATTCCATGAAGATGTTCAAGCTCGGACTCGACGGGGGTAAGCCGAAGAAGGAGGGAGAAGTTGGTGCCCAGCCAGAATGGTTCTACAAGGGAGATGGAGATTCGATTGTCCCACCGGGTCAGCATTTTGAGCTTCCGTCCTTCTCACTGGATGGAGGTGAGGAAGCCGAGCTCGTTGGATTATACGTGATTTCAGAATCGGGAGAAGTCTATCGCGTTGGATTCGCACTTGGAAACGAGTACTCGGATCACGTTCTGGAAAAGCAGAATTACCTTTATCTCGCGCACTCGAAGCTCCGTGATTGTTCGATCGGACCCGAGCTCTTGGTAGGAAGGCTACCTGAAAAAATTACGGGAACGGTTCGAATATTGCGCGGCAATGAAATCATCTGGTCAAGTAACTTTGAAACTGGCGAGGGAAACATGACCCACAGCATCTCGAACATGGAATACCACCACTTCAAGTACAAACGATTTCGAAGACCCGGCGATGTGCACTGTCACTTTCTTGGGGCATCATCACTTAGTTTCGCTCAGGGAATCAAGACAATCCAGGGTGATGTCTTTGAAATCTCAGCTCCAGAATTTGGAAGGCCGCTGAGAAATCCAATCAAAGTCGAACCGGAGAAAAGTAGCTTTTCGATCCGTGTGCTTTGATAACGTTCCTTGAAATTTCTTTCTGAAGATCTAGATCTGATTGCCGTCTATCACTGAAAAGAGATTTATCCATTCGACTGAAAGTACGGAAGAACTTTCTCACCGATGAAAGTTATCCTTTCGGGAAAGGAGTTTGTCACAAGGTCTACATGCGTGGCGCCAACTTTCCGGTAAGATTCTATTATCTCGATTACTTGATCTGGAGACGACACAAAATACTTTGAAGCAGATATTTTTTCGTCGGTCAAACTTCTCCCCATTTCTTCGAGTCTTCTCGGGTCCATCTCTCCGAACGCTCCGTCCGCCGAGGCACTTGCTTCGCCCGACTTTTTGATTTCTCTAATCCCGTCCTCTTTACTCCCGAAGTAAAGATCGATTAATACCAATTTTTCCATCGACTCAGGATCCTTGCCCGCCTTTCGCGCCGAAGACTCAAAGATGGGAAAAATTTCCTCCCGGCATTTTTCGGGCGAGTTTATTGTCGTCAGATGGTCTCCAAATGTTCCTGCAAAAGAAGTCGCTTTCGGACCAATCGCTGAGAAGTAAATCGGTATTTTCGTTTTTGGTTTTGTGTACAGGAAAACTTCTCGCATCGGGAAATATTTTCCATCAAAGGAAAAGTAATCCTTGCTTTCCCACATTTGCCTTATGAGCGCGATCCCCTCGCAAAGTCTTTGGGTTCTTTCCTGCCAACGCGGGAAACCTCGCTGAAAGAACCTTGCCTCGTTTACTGCCTCGCCGGAGCCCACTCCTAGTGTGAACCTGCCGGGATACATGTTATCGATTGTCGCGCCGGCTTGCGCTATGATTGCCGGGTGGAATCTTCCTCCAATTGGCGACGTAACGCCTGGTCCGACGCGCACCTTCTTTGAGAGTTGTAACGCGACGGGCATTACCGACCACACAAATGATGATTGGTTCCCACCGTGAAACCAAGGCAGAAAATGATCGCCGAACCAGACCGTGTCGAATGGAAACTTTCCGGCTACTATCGCGCATTCTACAAATTTCTGCGGATCGTTAAAGTTTTCACCGAGATCCACGCTAATCTTGATGGGATTCAAGTTCACTAAACAGAACAAAATTTCCCATAAGAATTTTTATGCGATGACTGTATCTTTGCATTTGATCCATCTCTTCGCCGTTTTTTTCGAAATCTCGTAGTTTGATATGTCTCCACATCCGGAAAAATCGAACCAGGTATTCCATATCATCTTAAAAATGCGAAAGATCAAAAGGATTGCAATTTTGAAGTTTCAATGCCACGTCTGTGAAAGGGTTGTATCGGCGAGGCTTCCTCACCTCCACAAGAATAAGCAGCTTGGCTATTGCGAGAACCTTTCTCCCAAAAACTATAGCAACTTTTCTGATGGGCCATTGATAGATTGATCATTCCGGTGATCGGAAGCCTGTTTCACAGTTCCTCGTGATGCAGGTAGAACGAGAGCGCGAAAAGAAGGTACGCCCATACGTAGATCAAATCGTCAATATTTCCGTTGTAATACGTGCCGGTTGCTACCTGATAGAGAAATAATTCATCTGCGACAATGTCCAATATGATCGCTCCTGCAAGGACGGTCCACCACCTGCCCATTGTCCCGCCCGCGAAGATCGCTAGACCAAATATCGCTAATGAGAGAAGCAGGAGATCCGCGACCGGATATGTCAAATCCGTTATTACGGTAGTGCTGGGTAGTGTTTGGGAAAATTCAATCGGCAGTACAATGGCAAGTACGAGCGATACCGACATGCTGATGATACCAATCGCAGCAATTCGGCGATTAGCGGTTAGCCCTGATCCGAATGCCCTAAAATACATCAAAATCGCAAGGCTCATGGGAAAGTAGGCAGCAATATAGAAAACATCCGGGATTCCAGGGTAGGGTACGTCGACTCCCGAAAAATAGTAAATCGCCCATGTAAATTCGGCGAATATCCAGAACGCAGTTCCCAGTGAAAAACAAAACCAGATTCTGTCAAAATTTCGTTCTCGCAACTTGAATCCATATTTTCGCGCGCAGAGGAAAGAAGCGAGAAAAGCTCCCGAGGCAAAGATGGTGGGGATAACGTTTGATATGGGACCAATCAGATTTGGGTAGAACTGCTGCAGTCCATAAACGAGAGAGACAAAGAACCCGATTGCGAAGAAAGAGACATAAGTTTTCTTGAAATCTTTTCCTTCTTGGATCCAAAGATCCGGTTTGCTCTTCTCTTCGACCTCCGGAGAAATAGAAGTCATAATTCAAACCCTTCAAATCTGCTTAACAGCTACGAGTTCGATTTTACAAATGTGTTCGGCACTCTGGCTGATCGAGCAAACGACATTGGACTTGAATTGTTTAGAAAATAATCTCGTCGTCATGCTGATGATTACTCCTCGGAGAAAGTTACACTTATTCTCCGACACGCTTTTTGTGCAGAAGGCGCAATTGGTCACCAAGACTTGTAAAGCCTGGCCTGACTCCAGATCTCCAGTAAACGCGATCTTTCCGAATCCTTCTTTGAACAAGTTCTGGGTCAGGAGGCGGAGTGACACCGCCTCGGATTCGGGGGTCGCCTTCGACTGTTTCTCAATCTCGTTAAAGAGCATGGATCCGTAGGAAACTCCCATTTCGAGGATGATTACGGAAGCTCCCGTCGAAAATTTCTTGTAAAGACCTTCCTGGAGTGATCTCATTGCTTCCGAGCTCAGAACGACCATCCTTCCCCCGGTCAGGTTGCTTCTCACATCAGCGAGATGGGGATCGAATAGGTACGTCGATTGAAAATCGGAAACGGACGGCATTCCAGTATTGACTAGTCAGTTTTTTCCCGGACTATACATTCGATAGCTACAGCAGTACTAACTCAAAATCCACAGAAAGATTTCGAGCCATGAGTTTCTATAGAATTTGGAAGCAGTAAACGGTCGTTTTAGAAACGATTTAGGTCACCGAAAGGACAATCGTCTTGGGGTTAACAGGGGCATAAACACTAGCTCCAGTGAGATGGCCATGGAGGTGAACGTCCATATGTACAGCGTCGCTGCAACGTTGGAGAGTAAAGGACTGATCGCTTTTGAAACAATCGTTGAAAACCCTTGCAAATTTGGATTACTAGGAAAAATAACAAGGAGAGTCTGAATTGCGCTTCCGAAATAATTGTCAACGAAAAAAATGATAAACGAAGCCTCGGCAATTGTTGAGACACAAAGAAATATCAGCCAAGCATAAGCGATCCTGCTAGTCAACCCCAGGAGACCAAATCTGGATCCAGGATCCATTCCCTAATAAGCGAGGAATCCCGGTCACCAGTATATCTGGAACCGTTACGTTCGTCCTTTTTCGACTAAAGAGTTAGGCGTACATGAAACTTGATTTCGCCTTACAATCTTACAGGTCCATTGAACCCAAATATTTCGCAAAGGTTCCCCCTTATGCACCAAAGATTTCTAGGGATTTTCTTTCGCTGGTTGTGCTGAAGACATTAGATCAGCGGGTTTCTTTTTCGAATTTTCTCTATACACGCGGGAAGCAAAGAAAAAGACTCCGAGCAAAACTATCGCCGTGACCACCTCGATGATGGAGACTATCGTGGGAGCCTTTAGCGGGGTTAGCAACCCGAGCTGATCGTCGATCGTGACCACTAAGTAAATTATTGAACCTACGACGGCGACCAGAGATGCGACACGGGGTTTGAAGAAAAGTAGTACTAATGATGCAATGTTCAAAATCAAGCCGACAAAGAGGAGAATTAACCAACGGAGCGAGGATGCGTTGCCGATGATGGCGGACGCACGAGTTCAAATACAACAGGGGATATCAAGAAATCTAAGAAGATGAAAACAGCCAACAACAGAACTAGAATCTTGACATTTTGGGATAGTTTTTTCATAGGAATGCCGGATTGCAGCCAGATCAATCTCTATTTTAAGACCCGACTAACACTGTTGTAAGTTACTACTTTTTCTATAGCAACATCCGTGCACGTCAAAATAGCGAAATTCAAGGCAAACTGCGAAATGGCAATGAGTAGGATTACGAACTTGTTTCCGAATCCTTCTCCTAAACTATTGAAGAAAACTTCTAAACTACGGCTCAATTCTGATAGGAGTTCATGGATGCGAAATCTTCCATAAAGGATGAGCCTGAAGTCCTCAAACTCTTGCACAACGTTCCGATCTTTTATGATCTGGATGATAAGGCCCTAAAATCGATCGTCGAGGTCGGGACGGAGGCGACCTTCGCCCCGAATAAGATGATAATTCAAGAAGGGGGTTACGGAGATTCTCTGCACTTGGTGCTCCTCGGAAAGGTCGAGGTCCGAAAAGGTGGCAAGCTGATAACCTCGTTGGGCGTTGGGCAGTTCTTCGGCGAAATGGCGTTCTTGGATGACCTCTCGAGAAAAAGATCAGCAGATGTAGTCGCTGTCGAAGAGACGAAGTGCCTCGTGATACCCGCGTGGAGCTGGTACAATTTTCTGAGAAAAAATCCGGATGTTGCTATCGAGGTGATCCGATCCTTGGCGCATCGCCTACGAGATACGAGCGCGAGCCTGGCAGATTGATGGTTAAGCTTTGATTTCGGGTTTTTGGTCCGGATAAGTAGAGACACCAATTTTCTTAAGCATCTCGTGAACCCTGGGATCCGAGCGAGCTTCTTCAAATATTGAATCATGAAGCAGCGACTCAATTTCGACGGATCTGTCGTCTATTGCCTTCTCGATGTAGGCGATGCTTTCATCTTTCCGTCCGAGACCCGCGTACAGGATGGCAACGTAGAATGGAGAAACAAACTGACCGATTTTCTCCTTCTGCCTAACTTCTTCGAGAATTTCCATAGCATCGTCTTTCCGACCAAGGTGGGCGTACACATATCCCAAAAGGCATCGGAGGTCTATTGGATTCGATTCAAGTTGTACGCCTTTTTTCATGTCGGAAAGTGCTTCTTCGGTCTTGAATATTTTCGCGTAGTAAATCCCCCTGTTTAGATAAATGGGGACGTTGTCGGGATTCGCCCTTAGCCCATTCTCCCATGTTCTTAGAGCGTCCTCGTCTCTATTCACGTAAGAGTAGAATCCGCCCAGCACGGTGGATATCTGTGGAGAAAGCGGATCTGCTTCCTGAGCTTTTTCAAGCTCGCCGATCGCTTCTTCGAGCCTGTTAGACGTCGCTAGATTTATCGCGTACCAGTGCCGAGCCTGGGAATTGCTCGGGCTCAGGGCGATCGCGTGCTCGAACTGTTCCCTTGCGCCGGCAAAGTCGTAGTAGTACGCTTCTAGGAGGAAGCCGAGCGCGACGTGTGCCTCGGGGAGATTATCGTCAAGCTCCAGCGCTTTTGAAACGTATTTCTTTACAGTTGAATACGCATCTTTCGTGGCGCTGTACCCGTAGGACCCCATCAAAAGATAGCAGTCAGCGAGGCCTGCGTAAGCGCGAGCATATTTTGCGTCCAGCGAGATTGCCTCCTCAAAAAACTTGATCGCTTCCTCCATCGCCTGCTTGTTGCGCTTGTGCAGCGCGAAGCGCCCCTTCAGATAAAGGCTGTACGCGTCGATACTATTCGTTTGTTTCTTAGCTACTCTGACTTTTTCCGATCCGCGGAGCTTTGCTCTAAGTGCCTTTGATACCTGTTTAGCTATATCGCCTTGGACCGCGAAGATGTCACTCAACTCCCGGTCGTAACTTGAC
>JAPCJU010000061.1 GCA_027886795.1 Nitrososphaerota archaeon
AATAGTGTGATCTCCGAGTTAGAAAGTCCGAAGAATCGGGTCACTCCAATTTTTTCAGAATTACTACGGAAATCGAAATTGTCGGGAGTCAATCTCTCCATAGTCCCTACTGAATCTGCTCTCACGGCATCCGCAGCTCTTGATTGGAGAGGAGAAAAAGTCGTTGCAATATCGAAAAGCGCGACCGACGCGCTCGACGATGAAGAGTTGAGATCGGTGCTCGCTCACGAGCTGGGGCACCTCGTCCACAAAGATTCTCTCAGAAAGACTCTGGCAACGGCATACAAGACTGCATTCGTATTTGATCCAATTGCTAGACTTGTTGAAGCTGCCATTTATCGTTACGGAGAGCTCAGCGCTGACGAATATTCTGCCAGGTTGACCGGGAAACCTGCCGTCCTCGCTTCGGCACTTATCAAGATATACGAGACCATTCGTCCCCAAAGTTTGAGCGTGCCACATTCAATAATTCTTTCCCACTTTATGAGGGATAACGACTCTGGTCTATTCAGCAAACAACCCTCCCTCACCTTCAGAATCCAAAAGTTATTGGAATTGGAAAGCCAAATTTCGCTCGCTAAGAACAATCAGGAACAAAGATAGCTTACAATTGTCTAAGTATGATTACTACGACCGCTGTAGTAGTCTTGATTTTATCTTGAAATAAGTATAATTATAGCCTTCGAGTTTGGATACCTGCGTGTAAATTTGGGTGTTTGAGTATCTGTTCGGTAAAGACGGATACTTTGAACGGAGAAAATTCTCAAAGTAAAAGTATAGTATAAATCTTCATGATGCTAATTCAGCAAGTCGAGCAGTTCACGATAGGTATCTGTGCCGCTGATGCTGCCGAAAATCTACCGCGACTTCTTGATTTGATCGAGTCAGAAAGCTTTCCTGACAAATTCTGCCTCAAGCGGATCGTTATTGTTGCCAGCGGATGTCGCGAACAAACTATCGAAATGGCTCGAACTTTCGAAGAACGGGATTCTCGTATCGTACTGATACTAGAAGAGAAAAGGCGGGGAAAAGCGGATGCCATAAACAAAATTTCTAATCATTCTATTGGAAACTATCTTTTGTTTGTGAACTCGGACGCTCTCCCGCTCAAGGGCTCAATTGGAGAATTGCTAGTCGCGATCGATAAGAGTGATAAAATCGGAGTAGTATCTGGACGACCATTATTCAGACTCCGAGACGACGTCACTTCTCGTGTTGAACAATTAATGTGGGGCGTACACAATGAGTGCTCTTCTAGATTGAACCATCTGAACTTGAGCAACCACGGCAGCGATGAAATGATGGTGGTTAGAACCGAACTCCTTGGGGAACTTCCCAAGGAACTAGTAAATGACGGGGCCTACATTGCCGGTCGCGCGAGGTTAAATGGATATTCCATAAAGTTCTGCACTGAGGCGACGGTACTGATAGACGTACCCGCGAAGCCCATAGACCTAATCCGCCAGCGGGAGAGAATAATTTTTGGCCACTTCCAGGTCTGGCAATTAACCGGCAAGTCACCGAAGACGATCGAGTCGCTCCTGCTACTTTCCCCAATACTTAGTCTTGCCATCGTTGTGCGGACTATCGCCAGAAATCCAAAACTTATCAAGGCGATACCCGCGGCTTTGGTAGCCGAAGCTGTGTCGTTCTTGCTCGGATTACGCGACACGATTCGGCCGACGCAGAAACATCGCGTGTGGGAGAGATATGGAAACTGAGATCAGTTCTGCCAGCCCATTTCTGACAGAGAAAACGGTGTCAAATATCAAACTGCTGTGCGATGTCGCGCGATCTAATGGATCTTCCCTCTCGATAAGGGATTTGATTTTGCTGACTTCAATGGATTCAACCGAGGATCAACTCATTGAATCTTGGAAAAATAATGAAGAACTCTCGTCGGAATATGAAATTCAATCCGGTTTCATTATGGAAAAAGGTGGACATGATGTCAGCTCCGGAGCTGACAACGATTACGCCGAGTCTCTGGAGCGGGAGAAGCAGGAGATTTCAGAGAGGTATCTTAGAGCGACATCAAATGCGTCCTATGCGAGACGTTTCGGATCTTTCATCGGTGGAAGGGTTTTCAAAGTTCTTGCTATCAGCGGATCTACTTCCTATTTTTCCGTTTCAAAAGAAGACGACCTAGATTTCTTTTGCATTGCAGAAAGTGGGAAAATGTGGAAGGGCCTCGTAAAATCATTACTTCTTGCCAGAGTATTCCGAATCGCTGAAAAGAATTCGCCGTGGCTTTGTCTGAGTTACGTCTCTGATGAAAAGTTCGCAAGATCGGAACTTGCAGAGAACCAAGATGGCTTGTTTGCACGCGATGCCATATCTGCACGTACCGTTTTCGGAGAACAGTATTACATCTCGCTATTAAGAGAAAATTCCTGGATGGCGCATTATTTTCCAAAGCTCTACAATCTTAGGGTGGGTGAGACGAAATCAGCTGAACTCGATCCCAAGGGAGAATCGTCAATCCAGAGGATAGTTAACCAATTCTTGTACTACACAGCCGGAAGTTACATCAAGATCAAATCGCACTTGCTGAATCGCAAGTTCATGAAAAATGGAAAGATCTCGTCTTTGTTTGTTCTGAGGATTGGACCGGATCATTGCATCTATGAATCGATGGACTATGTAAAACTCAGAAAACTGTATGCCGGATTGAAGAAGACAGAGCCTGTCCAGTCTACTGTTTCACAGTGATCGTGCCGTTCATCCATCCTGGATGGAATGTACAATAATACGCATATGTTCCCGGAGTTGTAAACGCGTACACGAACTTTCCTCCAAGCGCTAATGCTGGCGAGGTAAAGGCGGCAGGATCGCCCGGGACGCTGGTGACTGTGTGATCTGCAGCGTCTTCGTTTGTCCATTGAACAGTATTATTCTGACCTATTATGACCGTCACGTGCTTTGGAGAGAATGTGATCTGATCAGCGGCGGGGCCAGTGGGATTTGCTGAACCGGGCAGGATTACGAGGAATCCATCTGGCGGAGGACCCTTCGTTGTTGCAGATGGAGTTAGGACAACTCCTGTGAACGCAACTCCAACAGTCAATATCAGGAGGAACCCGATGAAAACTCTCGCGACGTAGCCGGGCGATGGAAGGCCATCTTTGAAAAGACCAGCCGGAAGAAGAATGAAACCGATTACCATCATATATCCGGAAATATTCTGCATTTCTTGGAAGGAAGCAATGGTCGCATTGGGACTGCACGGAGATCCGAAGAGATAGGGATTTCCCCCGGGCGGACTGCAGGGAACTCCTCCAAAGAAATACCAAGCGAGCTGACCTCCTATTCCGACAACGAGCATGAACAGACTAATGTAGAAAAGATCCTTATCCAATTTTCTTACACTTCCTCTATCCTTTTTGGAACTTGATTAATCGTAGAACCTAAACTGACGCTCGGAGGGGCTCCGCCCATCCCAGCTAAATTTTCTCCATCAATGTTCTGCTTAGAATCAACCGAATGTACCATTGGCGTGGGGACCGGAATTGCAATCGTATCTTCAAGCGATGATGGAGTCGTAACCGGCTTTTGCATAGTCGGCCCTGTCAAAGTTTTCAACAGGTTCCAGATGAATGGGATCTGGGCGGCAGCAACAACTATCGCGAAAAAGAATGCGATAACGAGCCAAGTCTGATAGTCCAGGGTAACCGTGAATGGCAAGCCGGTATTTACCGGGAGATATTCCCGTCTTGCAACCCCGAGATACCCCATCGCCGTGAAGGTGAATGCGAGACCGAATCCACCCACGACGCTTCCCCAAAAGTGAATTTCCCCAAGAGATTTGCTGTACCATTGTTTTGATGAAATTTCTGGAAGAATCCAATAGAGCACACCGAATCCAGCAAACACGATGCCATCCAACCCGTTAAAGTGGAAGTGACCGACCACGGCGTAGGTGTTGTGAAGATATTCATCAAGGGCAATGTTTCCCTGTTCAACTCCGCCAATTCCTCCAATTACCCAGCCGAAAATGCTTGCAACTATGAATTTTGCCGTTAGGTTCCACTCGTACTTTGATCTCCAGATCAAAGCGATCAGCGTGAAGACGGAGATACCAGAGGCGATTCCTATGATCATGGACATTTGCTGCGACATAAATTGCAGAATGTAAGGCTGCGAAGTATCAATGAAAATGTGGTGGCTGTAAACTCCAACCCCCGTTATCAATAGCAGGGGCCACGGAGCCTTCGCCCACCTTGAACTCGAGAAATTCCTCTTTGCGAGTATTGGAATCAGAGTATAATACATCCCGATCAAGGGGAAGAACGCATAGTAAACTATTGGATGATAATTGATCCAGAGAAAGTTCTTGGCGACCAGATTATTCAAGAAAGATGGATTATTCATTGAAACCCAGGCGCCGTCTCCTAGCAAAGTCAGAAATGGTGGTGCGGAAACCAGCATATCCAAAGTCGTCACGACCGCCGCGATGACTGCTGGTGGATAGCCGAAGATCCTAGATCTTACTGCCTTCGGCATGTATGCATCGAATCCAATCGATGCGGCAAACTTTGCCGACATTGAGTGATTGAAACCCGGTTTCGTGTTGTACTCGTCCTGGTACTTGTTCGAAAAAACGGTACCCAGGACAATGTAGGTAAAGACGAAAAGCGAAACATTCGTGATGATCATACCGGCGAAAAACATCAGATCTTGAGTCGGTCCCCAGGGCGAAAGACCGGGAGGGCCACCGTGGAAGGGAAGTGGAAACAGGAAATACCAACCAGGTCCAAATCCGGTCGCGGCAGAGGCCCACACTAGATAGAACCCGATTGCGAATAGAAAGAAAACAACGGGAAGTAATCTCTCACTGAAAAGTTTCCGTTTCATGTACTTTGGAATCGCATAAGCGATCAATCCGTAGGTAAATGGAAACTGCCAGCCGATAAACATGCCCAAGCCATGAGCTAGCAAAAGCTGGCCGAACACTTGAGGGCTTCCCAAAGCTGGCCCCAAAATACTAGAACTACCGGCTTGGTCTGTTCTCATGAAGAGAGCGAGGACACCGGCAATAATGAAATTCAGAAATGAAAGGTAAAGTAATCTGCGAGACCACTTCCTCGTGAAGGGTGTAAGTGCTTCTTCTTTCACTGCGTCGGTAGTCGGTGGCTGCATCGGGACGGTGCTCAAATTTCTTCCAATCCCTAAATTACGCAGTTACATTCATCGCGCTGATCATTCCATAGTGCCCATATCCACAAAATTCGAGACACCTGATGTAATAGATGCCTGGAGATGTAAATTGGTACATTATGTTGTTGTAATACTGGGGCATTACCTGGACCTGAAAGAGTATCGAACCTGATGCGGAGTATACTCCAAACCCATGAGTAACATCGATGCTTGTCACGTTGAAGTAAACCGTGTCTCCGACTGTGATTGGAATGTTCGTCTTGCAGTTCGGATTTCCCCAAGTCGGAGCGGGGCTAAGGCACCAATTGAATTGTTGGGCCTGCACGTCTATGATCTTATTCGGTTTGATGTTCGTGTGGGCGTAGGGATAAGGAAGATACGCCAAAGTGGAAATACTGAATACGACGAATATCACAACTATCAAGGCCACCCATTGTTTCTCATATTTTGCCAAGGCGTGGCTGTCGGATTGCTCCGGCCGGCGGGTCGAATAGACAACGGCGACTATTGCAACGGCAGTTATCAAAGTTCCCATAACGAAGATAATCGTCAGATAGGTAATGTTCATCCCGACGCTTGCCGGAAAAATGCCAAGACTGACGGTCAAAGCTGTCGTCCCTCCCCGGTTTTTACACTATAAATGTTATGTTAGGTTGGATTTCAAAGAATTTTCTGAGAAGAAATCATTTTATAAATTCAGGATTTAGTCCGAAATCTAATCACAATCGAAATCAAGCAAAATTATTTCTTTCAAAAAAACGCGATAGTTATTTATGCGCAGAATCAAACACAAATTTGACCCGCGGTAGCTCAGCTTGGTAGAGCTTCCGACCTGGGCTCCAAAAAACTGAGAGCCGAGGGGAGATGCTGTAGAGATCTTTGGCTCCTCAAAGTAGGCGCTGATCCCAACCCAGCCTATCAGGCTAACAGAAACCGGACTGTCGTCGGTTCAAATGAGCGCGCTAGTAACGCGCCTGAAAATCCGACCCGCGGGACCTGTTTTTTTCGAGAGACCTTGATATGATCTGAACTAGGGTACTCGAACTTCAATTATCCGGGAAACCGCGACGTTTTCGCTCCGCGCAGTAATGGTAACAAAGTAGACTCCTGATCTCGCGCCTATATTTCGCATTGAAACGACTGAATCGAACGATCCGTTTCCTGTCGCCGGCGAGAATTTGAAAGTAAAATTACCCTGATCAGTAAAGTTTCCGACATAGCCCTTGAGATAAACCGGGGAAGCAACATCGGAAAGCGCAATCTTGTACGAGAGTTCACTTCCGTTCGTAAGAATTGCATTTGATTCAGAATAATTCAGTAAATGAAGACTCTCATCAAAACTTGCGTTTGCATGTATTGTCCCGATCTTTCCTGTAAACAACTCCGTATACCACGGTTGGCCAATAGGGGAAAGTGTACTTGTGAGCATGTAACTGATATTTCCAGCTGACTGAACTCTACTCGGGATAAAGTATTCAACAAGGGAATTGGTACTGGGAATGAATTCACTCATCGCATTTCCCTGATGTTCATTGAACCATACGTTCCCACTCTGATCCACCCAGCAGAAATACGGCAAGGATTGAATCAAAGAGTTGTTCGAGGTCGAGATTGTTCTCAAGTAGTGAGTTTGTGGATTAAATTCAGTAATAAAACTGGGTCCGTGCTGAGTCAACCAAACGTTTCCTTTTGAATCCACCGCAATGCCGACAGGAGTACTAATCTTGCCGGTCAGGTTCTGGATGTCGAATTTTCCTTCATAATACGATCCGATCGAATTTATTCCTGGTAGTGTGAACCACACCATTCCTGAAGAATCAGTCGTGATTCCAGATGGTTCAGTTCCTTGAAAAGG
>JAPCJU010000062.1 GCA_027886795.1 Nitrososphaerota archaeon
CCAGTCATTCCCGCAAAAATCACAATATCGGCTTCAGTCACTGTTCGACCAAACGTCAATTGTTTCGAACCAACTTCAAAGTCCTCGTAAAACATGAATTACGAAATGGACAACCCCATATTTGAAACATCATTCGAGCCTTGGTCGATTTATTTCTGACAATAGCATTATTTAGGAAAAGCCGACAATTGCTTCACCTTCGGAGCAGTTTGGAATGGATCAATCGGTCCAAAGCGAGTTTGATTCAGGATCATCAAGCGTCCGGTGGAACTTGAGCGACGTTCTTCCTGCAAGATCGGGCAAGATCTTCCAAGCTTCCATTATTGATCAGCTTGAGGGTCTGATAATAGAGTTCGAGAATTCCAGACCGAGGTTGAACGACACGATTACTCACGACGACTTTATGGGATTTCTAGATCAGTACGAAAGAATTTGTCGGATGCGGGCAAAACTCACGAGCTACGCGTACATGTATTTCTCGGAAGACACGCGGTTGCAGGACGCGAGGACGTTCAAGGCACGGGCCGAGGAAATAGATGCCGACGCCGCAAACAGGACTTTGTTTTTCGAGCTCTGGTGGAAGTCTCTAGATCCGAATGTATCCGACCGGTTGCTCGCCGATTCGCGAAGTTATGATTACTATCTTCGTCGACTGATTCAGACAAGGCCCTACTCGCTTCCCGAACAGGTCGAGCAGGCAATCAACCTGAAAGACATAACCGGAAAATCTGCGTTGCTGCAGATCTATCATCAGATCAGAGATTCGTTTCTGTATGAGTTAACCGTTAACGGTACCCCGAAAAAATTAACCGAGGAACAAGTCCGCGACTTATTTTACAGCGCCACCAAAGAAGAAAGGAGCGCGGCATATCACGCAATGCTGAAAAAATTCGACCAGAACAAAGACGTTCTCGGAGAAATTTACAAGAGCATAGTCCGGGACTGGCGTAATGAGGGAATCAAGCTCAGAAAGTATGCCAGTCCAATCTCAATCAGGAACATTTCAAATGACGTTCCAGATCAAGCTGTAAATGCGCTGCTTTCAGCCTGCAAGGATAATGCATCTCTTTTCCAGCGGTACTTCAAGTTCAAAGCGAAGATCCTGGAAATAGGAGAAATGTCTAGGACGGACGTCTACTCACCACTGCCCATCGAATCAGAAAAAATCTATCCTTGGAAAGAAGGAAAGGATCTCGTAATCAACAGCTTCAAGCTCTTTGACGGAAAATTCGCGTCAATGGCGAATAACCTCTTTTTCGAATCACACATAGACGCGGAACCAAGAGAGGGAAAGATAGGCGGCGCTTACTGCATGAGTGTTACTCCGGACATGACCCCATACGTTTTGCTAAGTTATACCGGAAAGCCGAGAAGCGTAGCAACCCTCGCCCACGAGTTGGGCCATGCTATTCACTCACAACTTTCTGCAAAAAGGAACCCTAACCAGTTGTCGTTCGAGGCCCCGCTCCCGCTCGCCGAAACTGCTTCGGTTTTTGGCGAGTTGTTGTTGACGGACAGGATGCTCTTAGACGCCGACGATAAGACTCGAAAAGCAATTCTCGTCGATCTTGTAAATGATAGCTATGCAACGATAATGAGGCAGGCTTTCTTTGTAATTTTCGAGTTAGAAGCTCACGAAAGAATATCTTCCGGAATCGACATTGATGATCTTTGTGATTTATACCATTCAAATCTAAAGACCCAGTTCGGCGATTCTCTTCACGTTCCTCCCGAGTTCAAATACGAGTGGTTGTCAATCCCACACATTTACCAATCCCCATTTTACTGCTACTCATACGCCTGGGGAAACCTGCTTGTCCTTTCCCTTTACAGCGAGTACAAGAAAGAAGGTGCAGAATCTTTTGCGCCTGGTTACATCAAAATGTTATCATACGGCGGCGCAGAACCTCCGGAAAAGATTTTGGCCGAGGCAGGCTTTGATATCAATACCAAAGAATTCTGGCAGGGTGGATTCGATCAATTGTCGGAAATAGTGTCCGAACTCGAGAGAGGATACTAATTTACGCTCCGGAAAAAACATTCTCCTTTCAAAAAACCGACATACCTATTCTCAAATAATTTAGGTCGATTGTTGCTATGACTGTCGAAAACGATTTCATCTGGTGGCCCTCAGATGAAATGATCCAGAATTCAAATCTGAAGAAATTCATGAGCGAGCATCGCTTCCAAAGCTTTGAAGAATTGAGATTAAGATCTACCGCAGAGGTCGAGTGGTTTTGGGACGCGGTTTCGAAATTTCTGAGGATAGAGTGGCAGACTCCATACTCGAAAGTCCTTGATACTTCGAGTGGGATCCAATGGGCAAAGTGGTTCTTGGGAGGCAGAATGAATATCGTTCACAATTGTTTGGACAAGCACGACCCGGAAATCCAAGCAAAGACCGCTGTGATTTCCGAGCGAGAGGGAGGTATATCCCGGTCTCTTAGCTATCAAGAATTGTTGATGCTAACCAACAAGATTGCAAACAAGCTGGAAACCATGGGGATCGGCAGGGGCGACAAAGTAGGATTATTCATGCCGTTGATTCCTGAGGCGGTTGCTTCATTTCTAGCGGTAGTGCGAATAGGGGCGATCATAGTTCCAATTTTTTCTGGTTATGGAAAGGATGCAATCGTTACTAGGCTTTCTGACTGCGATGCGAAAGCTTTGATCACCGCACAGAGTTACACGAGGCGTGGGAAGGAAATTGACATGGAACAAATTGCGTTCGAAGCAGTTGATTCTGTTTCTTCAATTGAGTCTGTCCTCGTATACGGAGACGGTCCAAAAGTATTATCTCACTACAGAACCGGGAACTCGAAATCTCGTGCCAAGAGATTTGGCTGGTCATTTTTCACTGAATCAAGCACGGTTCGCGAATTCGAAATCATGGAATCGGAGGATCCTTTCATGATAATTTACACCTCGGGGACAACGGGAAAACCAAAGGGTGCTGTTCACGTGCACGGCGGATTTCTTGTTAAGGTCGAAGAAGAGGTCGCTTTTCAGCTGGATGTACATAAGACGGACAATCTGTTTTGGGTGACCGATATGGGCTGGATAATGGCCCCCTGGGAAATTATCGGAGTTCTCTCACTGGGAGGAACCATCACCATCTACGACGGAGCTCCAGATTATCCATCACCAGATAAATTGTGGCAGATTGTCGATAATAACGCTGTAACCATACTGGGGATATCACCCACTCTTGTTAGGAGTCTAATGAAATTCGGACAGGCGCCGGTTTTGGAACACAAGCTCTCTTCAATTAGGGCGTTCGGCTCAACGGGTGAACCTTGGAATCCCGAATCCTACATGTGGCTCTTCGAAATAGTCGGAAAACGGAAAAGCCCTATTATCAACATATCCGGCGGGACTGAGGTAGGCGCGTGCTTTCTGTCCGTGCATCCGATCCTCCCGATCAAGTCGTGCAGTGTTGGCGGCCCGTGTCTTGGAATAGACGCAGATGTTGTCGATGAAAAGGGAAAACCGATCAAAAATCAAACTGGTGAACTTGTGGTAAGAAACGCTTGGCCGAGCATGACACGGGGGCTATGGAAGTCTGACGACAGGTACTTGGATACTTACTGGTCGAGATTTCCTGGCATTTGGGTTCACGGGGACTGGGCTTCAATTGACTCCGATGGATATTGGTTCCTTCATGGGCGTAGCGACGACACGATTAAGGTTGCAGGGAAGAGGCTTGGACCAACTGAAGTCGAAAGTGTACTTGCATCAAGTCCAACCGTTTTGGAATCTGTTGCAATCGGTGTTCCTGACCCGTTAAAGGGAGAATCAATAGTTTGTTTTGTCGTGCTCCGCCCTGGAATTTATCCATCGGTCGAATTAGCGGCGGATTTGAAAAATCACGTTTCCCGCGCACTCGGAGCTCCTTTAAAACCAAAAGACGTCCTTTTCGTAAGCGCCCTCCCAAAGACTAGAAACGCTAAACTCGTTCGCAGACTTGTCAAAGCGAGGTTCCTGAATTTGCCCCTCGGAGACACCTCCAACATCGAAAATCCTGATGCCCTAAACGTGATTCCCAGTGCTTTCTGAACAATTCGAATACTCTGATCTCTTGCCGCTTGCGGACAGAGAATCTATTGAGGAGATTATCTCAGGATTACGGATTTCTTCGATTGGTGTGATCAATTCCTTGAGAGGAAGAAATGCTACGCTAGCCTATTCTGGTGGGATTGACAGCAGCATCGCGGGAAATTTGATTGCTAACGTAGTGAGTGGGGTTTCGCTTCTAGCCCTGGGAAAGGAGGATTCTCCAGATTTTAGAGCAGTTTCTGAATCAAAGATTCAGTATCCGAAAAATGCGAAAATTGTGATTGAAAAAATATCAAAATCTGACATAGAAACTACAGCAAATGAAATCTCCAAAATTGTCAATGTATCCAATTTGGCTCATTTTGAGGATTGCACGGCCTTTTGGCTGATTGCTAGAAGAGCCAAAGAAATTCAGGGAGTCGATACTCTTGTTTCAGCCAACGGACCAGACGAACTCTTTTGCGGGTATGACAGATTCAGAAGAATTGCCGATGCCGACGGTCTTGATTCCGCTGAAAAAGAAATCAAAGTCGCACTCAAATCAGCGAGTTCTTTGGGCAGAGAAGTCAAAAAAGTTGTTTCCGAGTTTGGATTAGACTTCGTAGAGCCGTTTTTTCAAGCACCTTTCGTTGACTTTTCTCTTCATATCCCAATCAACTACAAAATCATTCTTGGCAACGACCTTCTAAGGAAAAGAATCTGGAGGTATTTTGGTCGCACGTTGCAGATCTCGGAAGAAATTGTAACGCGTCCGAAGAAGGCAATGCAATACGGGATGGGATTGCATCGCGTAATTCTCGGAATGTTGAAACAAGGCACGTTAGACCCTGGTGTCTAAGGAATTCTTTTAGTCTCTGCAAAGGATTTTGATGGATCCTTGTTACTAATCGGCTTGGTTGTCTCGAATTGAAATTAGTGGAATGTGTTCCCAACTTTTCTGAAGGGAAAAGAATGGAAATCGTAAATTCAATCCGGGACGCTGCGCAAGGAGTCGAAGGGATCACAATACTCGATTGTGAAGCCGACCCGAATCACAATAGAATGGTCTTGACTTTTGTTGGGTCACCCGACTCAGTCAAAGCGGCAGCTCTTGCTGCTAGTGCGAAAGCAATCGAGCAAATTGATCTAACTAAGCACAGCGGGGAACATCCGAGAATGGGTGCCGTGGATGTGGTACCATTTGTGCCCTTGAGGGAAGTCTCTGTGGAAGATTGCGTAAACCTTGCCCGGGAGTTCGGCCAGGAATTTGCAACCAAGTTTTCAGTTCCAGTGTACCTTTACGAACATGCGGCGACTAGTGTGGCAAGAAAAAATCTCGCCGACGTCAGGGATGGCCAGTTTGAAGTTTTGCGAGATCTTATCGGGGTTGATCCGTCAAGAGATCCTGATTTCGGGCCAAAGAAAATTCATCCGACTGCGGGCGCCACAGCAGTAGGAGCGAGGCCGATCTTGATAGCCTACAACGTCGATCTTGGAACTCAAGATATTTCGATCGCAAAGAAGATTGCCAGAAGAATCAGAGAAAGAGACGGAGGGTTTCCTTCAGTAAAGGCGCTGGGATTCCAACTCAAGGACCGTAAACTTGTCCAGGTGTCGATGAATCTAACGGATTATACAAAGACTTCAATGCACACGGTTTTCGATGCAATTTCAAGTTATGCTAAAGAATTCGGAGTCGGTATCGTCGACAGCGAAATTGTGGGGCTCGTGCCAATGGAGGCACTAGCTGAATCATCGATTCATTATCTTTCGCTTAGAAATTTTGATGCAAATCAGATCATAGAGAACAGGATCATTTCTATCATTACTGAAGTGGAGAATCCAAAACTGATCAACCTGTCGTTGCAAGAATTCTCCGAGAGTGTTTCCTCAACAAATCCGGTACCAGGTGGAGGAAGTGTCTCAGCTTATGCCGGGGCAATGGCCTCCTCGCTAGTCGTTATGGTATCAGGCTTAACGATTGGCAGGAAAAATTACGAGGGGTCCTGGGAAGCGGTAAAAGTAATTCTCCATGAGTCTGTGGAATTAAGAAACAAACTTCTCGATTTAGTCGATCAAGACGCGAAGGCATATGGTCAAGTTGTTAGCGCGATGAAACTGCCAAAAATCACAGAGCATGAAAAATTCGAACGAGAAAAAAAGATCCAACTTTCTTTGAGAAATGCATCGGAAGTTCCCTCGGACATCATGCTTGATTCGTACAAGGTGCTGCAACTTGCAAAGAGAATTAGGGAAATTGGAAATAGGAACGCGATTTCGGATTCTGAAACGGCAGCAGAACTTGCGAGAGCTTCAGTAGCCGCCGCTTGGAGCAATGTAAAAACAAATCTTGGCGCTTTGAAAGACGGATCCTTCGTCGAAGAAATAAAAAGAAAACTTCAGCCCATAATAGAAGAAATCGGGCTGTCTTGACTTTGAGCCGAACTATTTAGAAATCGAAGAACAATTCGAATTTAAAGTGATTTTCTAAGATGGAAGGTAACCTGGTAGGAGTCTTCGGATCTAATCCAGATCTGAAGAGTGCCTTTCTTTCTTCAATTGGGAAGAAGAGCGAGACCGAAGGATTGGTTGTATATCAACGAAATGAATCTGGCAGGAAATACTCCTTACTTGATGACTCTTCCTACCCAGACAAGATTCAGGGGTATTCAAGAATAGCCACCATAGCCGATCATGCGCTGTACATTTTTCCACCGGATGGAAAACTTGTACCTTCAGACGGGGAGCTGGCCGTTCTACTTGATTCATTAACCCTGAACGGAACAATGGAAGTAATCGACGGATCGCAACCAAACGTTTCGGGGATCGTGAAGTCCTCATTCAAGGGACTGGGCTTGTCCAATTTTCCAATCGAAGAAAGAACAGCAAAATCCTC
>JAPCJU010000063.1 GCA_027886795.1 Nitrososphaerota archaeon
ATGGGATCATCGCGGAAAATGACGGCTCCTGCCGATGTCTCCTCAATCATTTGATATCTAGTCTAGCGTGTAAATGAATCGAGTACTGAACATGCTATAAAAAAGAATCGACATCGCAGTTCAAAGAATAGTCTTAGGAATTGACAACCGACCCAAGTCCAGATGACGTTTTTGGTGGGAGTCCGGCTTCAGTCCACAAGAACTCAAAGTAGTTTTTGGCAAAAGACGCTAGTCCCGCATGGTCAGACCAGATTGCAAGGGATTCCCTGTTTTCCGAGCTCCGCCCTAACAACAATATCACCTCGTTCGCGTCTACGATCACTCCACCGCCAAACATGTTTTCTTTGAGGCGCAGATCTGCGAGTGAACTTATTTTCGACGCCGATCTCTCGTTCACATCCCCGCTCATCAGAATTCGAACGTTAACACCTGCCGCTTTGACGTTGGTAAGCGCGGGTATTACAAGCTCTACTACGGAATTTAGAGCAGGGGGTATAACGACGAGAAGTTCTCTTTTGCATCTGTCTATCGATTCAGTTATCTTTGCAAGGATGTTATAGTCACCTCGGATGATCCAGATATCTGGTCTCTCCTGAGTTTCTTTTTGTTCATACATCGGCATTAGTTCACTCAGGAGATGATCCTCGTTTGCTTTTAGCTCCGCCTCCATACGAAGCCTCAGAGCTTGAAGTGCCGTGGAGGGAGACTTTGGAAAATATTTCGTGGGTCGGCTGTGTTGAGATTCAACCCAGCCCTTCCGTTCGAGGTTCGCGAGAACTTCGTAGATTTTTGAAACGGGGACATCCGAGTCCTTGCTCACTTCACTGGCCTGTACACTAGGATGGGATAGGAGGCTTATGTACCCCTTGATCTCATAGTCAGTCAATCCGAGATCTTGGAGGATCCTTCTAGTTTTCTCGCTTACAGATAATTGGGGCACGTAACTCTCTACTTGCCCTAAACGAGACGTCTTTCCACGTATTTACGAGAATAGATGGAACAAGATTTCAAGGTTCTTAGGTAGCCTGCTTTGTCTCTCTTCTGACGTAGAACAAAGTCCCTATCACTATCACTAATCCTATGACGATTGGAATGCCGTACCTAAGCGGGATATCGTCGCTGATGTTCAACACGAATGAGCTCGCATTTCCCTGAACCTTGTTGTTCTGATACAGGAAGGTCAGATTCGCTTTATCAAAAACATATGCATTTGGTTGGTTTGAAATAATTGTGAATTGATTTGTGTAATTTGAATTTGGTCCAATCGACTGCGTGCTGAAATTTGAATTCCCATTCAGGATCGAAATTCCTTTCGGTACGTGGACGGTGTAGACCACATGGTTAATCGTCACGTTGGATGGATTTGAGACCATGATTTTTACGGTAATGTCATGAGCTTCCTCGATTTTTAGCGCCGAAAAGGTGGCATTCGCGACTGGAAGTGCATAAACTGTAACTTTGGACGTATTGCTCGATGCTGTCTGATTTGTTCCGGCAAATAAGAAAGTCGCGGCAACCGAAGAGGTGTTGAATGTTCCTTGGGTACCTGTCAGATAAGCGTTCAAATTTCGGCTAATGTTTGCACCCGAGTTAAGCACAGCCTGAGTTGTTGAACTCGTGTTGGAAGTGACTTGAACGAATTGATCAAAAGAGCTTCCAAGATTAATGTCATAAACAGGAAGAGATCCTCTGTTAACAAGTCCAATCGAGATAGTTACATTTGTTCCCTGAAAACCGAGAGACGGAGTGATTAATTTGCTCGCTTTTATGCCCAAAGGCAAGCCGTAACCTTGACTGTAGTGCACGATTGTAATCCCGTTCCAGTTCGCGGAAACACTGGCCGGCAAGAAGACAAAATTCTCGTTTGTATTAGAAATGTTCACCGAATACACGAAAGTCCGATTTGAACTTGCCGTTAGAGACGATACATTTAGATCTACAACGCCATTTGTTTCACGCAAGCTGCTCGGATTGTAACTCTTCCCAAATGATATCCCGGAAGGAATTGGATCATTTACCGTCAGGTTTGTGAGCTCGCTTGGAGAGCCATTCAAAACGGTCAAGGTTACATTTGCAGATTTCGAAGAGTTTGACAAGATAATATTCTTCTGTAAATACGCTGCGGGAGTTCCAGGAGAACTAAAGCTGAAGACTGCGCTCATTATATTGGTCGTGGTATTTTGCGTTTTGCCGCTAGCATCCGCCCAAGAAACTGGATATGAGACTGTAGAGTTCGTCGAGGTTAGGCCTCCGGAAGTGGCGTTTGCCAAATAACTCCATCTCGCTCCGGACGGCAGGTTTGATTTCTTCAGGCTGCCTGAGACCAAATTGAATGCAGCTCCACTTCCCTTATTCGCAATTGTCACGTTTACAGAGAACGTTTGACCGGCTTGGATTGTCCCACTGGGCAAACTCTCGGTAGCCTCAATTGAGGGTCTGTTTGTGGCACCGATGAAAATAGTTTCGGGGTTCAAATAAGCAGTTGCGGTCACTGTCTTGTTTGCAACGGAGCTGAATTGGTAAGAAACTGGAGTTGCCGGGATATTCACAGTCCCATTCGAAGCGAGTACGGTGAAAGCGTAGGCAATTGTTTCAGTTTGTCCCGAAGTCAAGTTGCTGATTCTTCCAGTCTGCCCGACTGTAAGATTGAAGTCGTTCTTGTTTTGATAAATCCATGAATCGTTGACTCGCACATTATTAGCCTCGGGCGTCGAAGTCGGACTGACATTTTGCACAAAAATTGTCACTGAAACATTGCTAGAGCGCGAAGGCGTTAGAGTTGGGCTAATCTGTCTGTAGGCTAGAATAGTTGGAAAGGAAAAATCCAGAGTCGCATTAATATCCGGGACAGCAATAGTATGATTATCCGACGCTCGGTTGGCCGTGATCGATGCGGAAAGATTTGAAAAGTTGTTAACGAAAGGCGAGGTTGAGTTGCTTACTAATCCTCCGAGCACATGGATGTTGATCGAAGAACTCTGCGCAACTGTTGAGTAATTATATGCAGTCTGAAGTAGGCCAAGCTGGCTATACAGCCTGAAACTGTTTGAGGATAGGGCACTCAGTCCGCCGTAAGAAACCGCATAATTACCCGGGTTGGACGAGTAGCTTAGTTCGTAAAAATTAAGATCGCCCGATTCCAATTGGCTTTCAGTGACTAGAGTCGCGAATCCACCCGCCGTTTGCGGAATCAGTTGCCAGAAGTAGACGTGAATCTCGGTCGAGAAGGAAATGGGGGAGAAGAATGTGAAACCTTTCGCAGTGGTCGATATCTGCTGGAAGGCAAGACCGAAACGCATCCCGAGCGAGTTTGCGAGCTGTGCCGCATCCGACTGGGATGTAGTGTTAATGGTCAAGACCGACCCGTCAGGATACGGTTCTGTCCCGCCAAGCAGCCCGAAGCCGTAGGTGGTAAATATTTCAAATTGAGATTTCCAAGCGGAATAGTGAGTTAGAGTAATTGAATATCCAGTCACTGACGAGGGAACTGTTAGCGAATTCACCGAGATATTTCCCCCGGACAGGTTTACTTTCCATAAAGTTTCGCCTGACGTGAGGTAAAGCGAAAGATTCTCAGAATACGAAGATGATGCAAGTACCTTCGAACCCAGAACAAAGGGTTGACTTGTAAAGCTAATGAGAATCGGTGAGATCAACAGGACGATTATCGCAAGCACTAGGAAAGCGAGGCTGCGTGCACGCAATGCATTTTCTAAAAAAAGTCTTCGAATAGCCGTTATAAAGTTTGCAATCAGAAATTCGGAAATATTTTCGATAGCGAATAGCTAGCTTCAATTTCGTCGCCTGCTAACTGCATCCTCCGAGGGATCATCAACCCCTTTCTCATTCAGGAAAAATACAATTTCCCTCTCCGCGTGGTATGGACTATCTACCATTCTCGCGACTCGATTCTTTCCTGACTTTCTGAGGTAGATTCTGTAGGTGCTAGTGTGTGCGACAACATGTCCACCGGTTGCCTTAGTCGGATCGCCGAAAAAAGTGTCTGGCGAGGATTGAACTTGGTTTGTGACCACTACGGCAACATTGTAGACCTCGGCTGTCCTAACTAGGGTATGCATGAACTTATTCAATCGCTGTTGGCGTTCGGATAGCGTTCCTCTTCCCAAAAACTCGGCCCTGTAATGAGCAACGGCGCTGTCGACGATCACCAGCCGAACACCCGATTTTCTGATTTGTGAACCTAGCTCGGCCAAGATCAACTCCTGATGTGATGAATTGAATGCCTTTGCGACGATTATTCCCTCAAGGATTGTATCGCTATGCTGACCTCTTGAGTGGGCAATCTCTGCAATTCGCTCCGGCCTAAATGTATTCTCGGTGTCGACGTAGACGACTCTGGAACTGAGGCCGCCTTTATCCTTCGGAAGCTGGGATGTCACACAGAGAGTGTGGCATATCTGGGTCTTGCCCGATCCAAACTCTCCATAAAATTCTGTTACTGCCTGTGTCTCAATTCCGCCCGCGAGCAAATCATCTAGATTCTTAGACCCAGTTGTTATTCGCTCGATCGCCTTTCTTCTTTTGTAAATTTCTGTAGCAGAAACAAAATCCTCATCAAAATACTTGAGCTCAACGAGTTTTGCTCGAGCCTTGTTGCAAAGCTCCGTGGCGCGAGAAAGGTCTGAGCCAACCGCGTCTGCGACCTCGCTCGGAGACTTTACAGCAAGGTCAAGAACCGTTGTGATGCCGATGTCGTTCAGTTTAGCTTTGGTTGCGGGACCGATTCCATCTAACTCATCTATTTCAATATTCGCAACGAAAACCTCGCTTTTATGTTCGGGAAGGTCGGAAATCTCCCCTTCACCATCGGCTTCGGCTTTCGTCAATTGCAAATCACGCGGTTAATCGAGACAGGGTCAGCGCAAAGATACGTCTTGCTATTCTTATCAACCAAGCAGCATCAGGGTTTCAGTCTGGTTATCGTCCGGGGGAAAAGACTCGTCCCCCGTATGTGCTTTAGTCCACAGATCCATTTGGTTGTTCTCTCCGCACCAATTCCAAAGCCTGAATGTTCCGGCATTCCGAATTTTCTCAGTTCGAGATACCATTCAAAGGACTCTCTCGGCAAATCCTGACCTTCAATTCTTTTCGTTAGTGAATCATAATCATGAATTCTCTGACCTCCTGTTGCAATTTCGCCGAAACCCTCAGGGGCAATCAGATCGGCAGATTTTGTCACTTTGTCATTCGTTTCCTCGGTCATGTGGTAAAATGATCTTGCAGTCAACGGATAACCTGTTACGAAGAATGGTACGTCAAAATCCTTTGATACTTCCCTCTCTGAATCGGTGGGAAGGTCTTCCCCCCACTCGAACGGCAATCCCTTCTTGATCGAGGTTTCTCTCGCCTCATCATAAGTGATTCTGGGAAAGGGAACTTCGGGAACTTTCAGATTTCGACCCAAGATCTTCAAGTCCTCATTCCGGTTTTTCGCTACTCTTTCTGCCATCGACTTTACCAGATTTTCTTGCAGCTTCATGTTATCGTCCTGGTTTGCAAAAGCCTGCTCAGCTTCAATCATCCAAAATTCGGTGAGATGCTTGTTCGTCTTCGACTTTTCTGCTCTAAAAGCCGGCTGGAATATGAACACCTTTCCAAGCGCGGCTAAGGCTGCTTCTTCGTACAACTGCGCGCTCTGACTCAAGTAAGCCTTCTTGCCGAAATAATTTATTTCGAAAAGAGTCGATCCTCCTTCGACCGCATTTTGTACTATTGACGGAGCCGAAATCAGTGTGAATCCGTTGTCCACAAAATAATCGAATGCAGCATAGACAATCTCAGCCCTGATTCGGATAATTGCAGATGCTTTCTTTCCCCTGATCGCGAGGTGTCTTTTATCATACAGAAATGAGGCTGATTTGACGGCACTTCGGGTGATTGGCCAATCATCGGCTCGTGAGATGATCCAAAAATCGGTTACTGAGATTTCTTTTCCTCCTGGAGCTCTCTTGTCCTCCCGAATTAACCCGGTGACTCCGACCGCGGATTCTCGCGTCACAGATTCAAAAGCAGCAAAAGCTTCCTCCGAAACTCTGTCGCGCTTACAAGCGACTTGGATATAGCCGCTCCCATCTCTTAGAGACGCAAATTTGATTCCACCTATCGAACTCTTCGTGGATACCCAGCCCATAATCGTTACAACCGTCCCTTGCTGTGCTTTCAGGGCCTCGCCAACTGTATGGGTTCGGGTCTTCGGTCTGGTAATTTCTGGTGAAGACATTGATGATTTCCTAAATTATCTACTTTCGAGTTGACGCCGGGTCTTGCCCTTTTGAATTATTCGCTAATTGGCGTAGTTCGAAACTGATTGTTTTTGTTAATCAGGGTGACGGTCTCTTTCGAAGATAACGAATGACTAGACTGAAGTTGGAAAATATTTGGAAATAATTCAGCCGGGAATCATCGTTACTGAACCCAATGGAGAGTTCTCTTGGAAGACTTGAGCTGCGAACCGATAAATGAAAGTTCCGGGAACTAGCCACTCATCCGGCGGCGCACCTGCCTTTACGCTTAGATTGCAGAGAAAGTCCTCAGCATCCCAACCATACTCGGTTGCGACCTGAGGCAACAACAATCCTGATCCGAAAGACCACTTCATAATCAGACCATCACGGCCTACCATGATTTCTTCAGGAATGTCGCTCTGTTTCGATGCCCTAATTAGAACAGGTTCGGTTAACAGACTTATTTCTAGCAGCAGGTCCGATACTTCGGATTTCTTTACAGGCGGAAATCTGGGATCACCAGTTGCGGCACCAATAGCAGCTTCTGGCAAGGCCTTCAACAAAGGATACACCGGTTCCGGAAAACCGATGCATCCGCGCAACGATTTCTCGTAGTCATTATTCTTCAAAGTAACAAAGCACCCAATCTTCTTTGTAAA
>JAPCJU010000064.1 GCA_027886795.1 Nitrososphaerota archaeon
CATCAGAAGTTTTGTGACTGAGGATTTCCTTTGCTCCGAAAGCCTTCTTGTAAAATTCAATTGCCCCAGATCCATTGTTTACTACCAAGTAAGGGGTTATGGAGTGAAATCCCTTTGGAATTGGCGGTACGGCTTTTGATTTCTTTGGAGAGGGAGCTTTCTTCCTGGTCTTGGGCGCTTCTTGTTCGGGCATATGATTTGAAAAATGGAAAACGCGTTTCTTTTATGAATTAGGCTTGCGTTCATTCGGAAGTAAAATGCTTTAGTTTAGCCTAGAAACCTTGAATAACGTAGCAAAGTCAAAACGGGTTTCTGCTGATAATCGAAGTCACTGGAAATGTCTGCGATAGAAGTCCAATCCCTTAAGAAACACTACGGTCATCTGATGGCAGTCGACGACATTTCTTTTTCTGTCATGTCCGGGGAGATTTTCTCCCTCTTGGGTCCTAATGGTGCAGGCAAGACCACCACTGTGGAGATACTCGAAGGGTTGAGGCAAAGAGACTCGGGGGAGGTTCAGGTTCTTGGGATGGATCCATGGAAGCAGGGATACAATCTCCACCTGAAGATCGGAGTTATTCCTCAGGGATTTCGATTCTTTGACAAGTCTACTCCCAGGGAAGCGCTGAAGTATTACGCTGATTTGTTCAACGTCAAAGTCGATCCGGATCAGATACTACGGGAAGTTATCTTGGAAGACTCGAAAGACGTTATTTTTGAGAATCTGTCTGGTGGTCAGAAGCAAAAGGTTGGTCTGGCGCTTGCTCTCGTAAATACGCCTGAATTGCTGTTTTTGGACGAGCCGACGACCGGGCTTGATCCTCAGGCGAGGCGGACAATGTGGCACGTGATCCAGGAGTTGAAAAAGCAGGGGAGGACCATCCTCCTGACGACCCATTACCTCGAGGAAGCCCAGCTGCTGGCCGACAAAGTTGCGATAATGAACAAGGGAAAGATTATCGCGGCGGGCAGTCCATCCGAGTTGATTGAAAAATACGGATCTGGGAAACGACAGGTCATGGTTAGCGACACGCTTGAAGATGTTTTTGTAAAACTCGTTGGTGCCCCGATTGAAGACGAGGGAAATGTCGTAAAGCCCGCCGTGAGTTGAGAACAAGATGGTCAGTTTCAAAAGGATTTTCGCGGATCTCTCCGTCTTTAGGAGGGAGTACCTTCGCAACAGAACGGGGTTTTTCTTCGCACTCGTCTTTCCGGTTATCCTCATCTTGATTTTTGGCGCAATATTTTCTGGAGGAAGCAACGGTCCGATAGCGGTCTATGCCCAAAATCACGACAGCGGACCGATTGGAGCTCAATTCATTCATGCAATGAACTCTACAAATGTGACGCGAATATTTCTCCTGCCGAACAATCAGAGCCTTACTCAATATTTACAATCAAATTCGGGGGATGTCGGCCTTTACATTCCTCAAAATTTTTCCTCATCTCTTAGACCAGGAAATCACGTGAACATTACTATTTATAGCAATCCTTCGGACACTTCTGGGCAAATAGTTCTAGGGGTCGCGAACGGCGTTGTCAACTTTCTTAATCTCAGACTGGCTAATTCTTCGGCAATTGTCGGCCTCCAATCGCAAAATGTCGTGTCGAAATCTTACAGCTACATCGACTTTCTAATCCCTGGTTTGATCGGCTTCTCAATTTTGACCAGTCCGATGTTCTCGATGGTCAATATATCTTCGGAATACAAGAAATCTAAATTTTTCAAACAACTTTCTCTCACCCCATTAACGAAGGGAGAGTGGTTGGTTTCGAAGGTCATCTGGTATGTTTTGCTCTCCATAATTTCCTTCGTATTGATGACCCTTTTCGGGACGTTTGCTTTTCATGCCCATGTCGGGATAAACGCGGCAGTCATTCCCTTCCTTGTTGTGGGTCCTCTGTTCTTTGTCTCTCTTGGAATGCTCGTTGGAACAGTGACAAAGAGCGTCGAGTCTGCAGGTGTGATTGGAAACATCATAACTTTTCCAATGATGTTCCTCTCAGGTACTTTCTTCCCGATCAGCCTGATGCCAACGTATCTACAGGCCTTTGCGCACGTGTTGCCTCTATTCTACCTGATTGAGGGATTGAACAACGTCATGGTCTACAGCAACTATTCGCAGGCCGTGACAGATGTCCTGGTGCTTGTTGTGATATCTGCCGTCGTATTCGTACTGGCTGTCAGATTCTTCAAGTGGCGCGAAGATTGAGCTATGCTCTAAATCAATCCTGTTTTTCTTCGTCGCCTTCTCTCAGATCTGCGAGGGCCCTGGAGACGAGTTCGTAATGCCTAACGATCGCTTCGACGTCCTTAAAATTCTTGGAACCTCTATGTGGCGGCTGCCAGACGTAGATTACATTTCCGTCGGGATCGGAAAACCAAACGGCCTTGCCGGACGTGTCTTCGTAAATCTTCCTCGATTTGAATTTGACTCCACGCTTTGAAAGATCGGCGTACACCGCGTCTATGGCATTCTCAACGACGAATACGAAATGCTGATTTCCGGTCGCTATTGCACCTGATGCAAGAGGCTTTACCCCGTCCCCGCCCTTGGATTGAGAAACAGCAGAAAGGGTCAACCTAATGTTTCCGAGATCGAAATGGACATTTCTTGGCTCTTCATGACGAGCCTCCCCGGCATATTCGTCGATCGGCCGTAAACCTACGACGTTCTTGTAAAAATTCTTGCTGCCCTCGATGTCTTTGCACGAAAGTTCGATAGCAGCAAGGGGTAGTTGGCCTATCAGTGACATGTAGATAGTTCTCTTCGCGCCCTTGGTCATCGCCCGTCCAAATTAAAGTTGATGGGCTCGGGCCAAGTATTTTCAGGATTTATGGCGGAGAAACAGGGAAAAGCCAGATGCCGTCTAAGTCAGACCAGCGGCATTCGATGACTTGGTTCTCTGCGGCTCAAATCTTGCCAATTTTGACGTAAGGGCAGCGGCAATGACAAGAAAAAAAGCTGCCAGCAAAAACGTAACGTAATACCCGAGATAGACGGAAGTGAAACCAGAAATGAAAGAACCGATCATCAACGCTACTCCAACGAGAGCGCTGTAAACTCCCAGAGAAGACCCCTGCCCCTTTGATCCGAGGGAGTTGAAGACCATGGTACTTGATGAAGTGTAGTAGATAGCATATGCGATTCCGGCTGCAAGCGGATAGAAAATAATCGAAGGTACTAAAAACCAGATACCAGAAATCAGATAGAAGGAGACGCCCATCAGGGCGTAGCAGACTGATCTAAGGACCAGACCGGCGACGGCGGTCTTTACGAGAGTTCTCTTTGCTATGTAGGGCGCCGCATACCTGAAGGCAAAGACCTGAAGAAGCAACGCCGTAAAATACACGCCAAAGATTTCACTTTGAGAAAGGCCGTTGACTGACATTGATGAGGTGAGCGATGTGTTGAAAATTCCGCCGGCGATATTGAATGCCACGATCGAAAGATAGAGAATCGGGACCTGGCTTGTCAGCTCGTTGCGAAGCCCCCGGAATATTCTCCTGAAATCGCTCACGTTCGGTATCTTTAGGAAAATCAAGGGAAATGCGAGAAGTCGTTGTGCCAGGCTCTGCTTTTGCAACGCGATCATTTCGCGCTCGAACATGAAGCTCGGTTCATCGATCAGCCATACTGCAAGCATGGCGGATATCAAAGAAAGGAGAGACAGTGGTACGACGAGATATTCGAGCGGGAGGACTGAGACCCAGATCCCGCTCAGTACAAGACCGATGACGTTTCCTATTGTTCCGATCATTGAAAACTTTGCAAACGCTGAAGACCAGCTTTGCTTTGGCTGGGTCTCCATGATCAGCAAGTTAAATGGCGTCGCGGAGGCGGAAGAGAACAGGGCGAACAGCGCGTAAAGCAGACCGATTCCAAGGGCTGACTGGGTGAAAGTTAGAGCGAAGAGATCTACCGCGGTAAGTAGAAAACTTAGGACGATGATCGGTTTTCTCTTGTGAAACTTGTCAGTAGCAAAGCCCCAGATCATCGACACGGGAATGGTCACTCCGCTGAAAATCGTGAGAATTAGTCCAATGTAGACTGTCCCGAGGTTCTGACCATAGCTTTGTAGCAGGGAGAGTTGAATGTAAGTTGAAAGTGGTCCCAACGCCACATTGAAGGGTAAAGAAGCGTAAAACCAGCTGATCTTCTTTTTTTGCTCGGGAACCGTTGTTACGACTTTTCCCGTCGAATCTTTCTCAGAAATTCTTGGAGCGGCAGTTGCGGAAGAGTCTGTCAAAATCGAGAAAGACCGTCGTCAATTCGTTATCCCTATTCACGGGATATTAGATCATTTTCTTCCCAGATTGCGGCTCCCCGAAATTAGAATTGCGTGTACGCAATTATTTTACATTGGGAAAGAGGCCGAAAGAGCGAAGGAGATCTGCTTCGATCCTATAGGTAGTATGAAAAAAGAAAGTACATTTTGTTATTAAAGGAATGATATCTCATATATTTGGACGACGATCGAAGAGAAGGTTTCTCGCTCCAAAATTGTTCCGAGCGAAAATTTTGTTAAGGCATCGTCATATCGGGCCCCTGAGCCAGGCTCTCAGCGCCTCGTACCAAAACAATGCACTCGACACAATTAGCATTAAAACCAGAAACAGATCCAGTTCCGAGAACGAGCGTTCCAAAACTACGACGCCAAAGAAGCCCGACACGATTGTAAAGAAAACGGCGTAAAAGATGAATCTGGGAACTATGAGCGTTCCAAATTTCAGGAAATCCCTCAGGACATCCACACGAATTTGGTCTGCCAGAAAATACTCTCCTCCGTTTTCGGTAAGCAAACCGAGATCCACAAGCTTGCTGAGGTGATATTGAGCGAGAGACGAACTGGACAGATGCAGCTCCCTCTGGACTTCTCGGACACCGCTTTTCTTGTGCGTTACGACGTAAATGTAAGTCCGGAGTGTATTACCCTTGAGCTGAGACTCGGCGATTACCTTTTTCTCAGCATCGATGTCGCGTTCTTTTGACAAAGTTGCTGGTCCACCCTTCTTCTCCTGCTCAGTTCTCGGCAGCATTCGAACTCCACTCTCTTTATTCGTATCGTTTCGTCAATTCAATGGTTTTCAGCTATGATGCCCGATGATCCATTTTCGGGGGAATGATCCGTTTGCGAATCGTTATTTGACATTGCCATCCGCTGCGCAGAAACGAATTGACTTGAACAGAAAATCATAGCGCCCGAGAGTTCTAATTTCATAAGACTCCCGATGGGAGGTCTTTCGGTTTTGAACGAGCGTATTAGAACGGGCGTTCGACGCTCAGTGGGAACTGTTCAATGATTAGAACGACCCCTGATAGGCGCATGGGCCCCCACATCAAATTTAGCAGGGGTTTTTCATTCTAGCTTTGATAAAACCCGTAGAATTCGGGGTCAAAACCATTGTAGACCCTGCGAAGTTTCTTCTGTCGAATTTTGACCTTATGGATCTTTTCTCTAATGTTTGGCAATTCTTGGATCTTCCCTGTATCCAATTCCGATATACTATTTATTTCATCGAAAAATACGAGCGTGGATTTCTGCAATTGTCGAACATTTCAAAGCAATTGGTGCAGGCCAAGGCTTCGAAGAGATTTATGATTAGACTGTTAATGAAGTTTCCAAATCTTTCCTGCCAAAGAAAGATAAAGATCAAAAAAGGTGACCTGAAATTTTTGAGTGTACTTACTTTCACAGGTCAGTTCGCTGTTCTAAAGAGTAGAATTATAAAAAACGACTTTGTCGAGACGCACGGTAGCGGGGCTTGGATTCAACTTTCCGAAAGTTTTGGCCGTTACCTTTCATCGTCCTCGGTACATTGATAGCGATCTTTGGCGGAATCCATCCATCATGCTACTGCGTCCAAGAACTTTGCGGCTGCTCGACTTCTATCGCAGATTATACCCTGAATTTCGTGGGTCTGTTGGTGACCGTAGTCTTTACCCTAGGCTTCGTGTTTTTGTTATCATCAGGAAGGAATCTAGAGGAGATGATCCCAAACTAAGGCGTTGGGGGATGAACAATCCCCCAAAACTATTGCACCTGCCCTAACGATTACTTTCGACCCTTTTTCGATTTCTTACTTTTCTTGGCCTTGCTCGATCTCTTCTTAGTGGTCGAGGTCCTCGCCGGACGCTGCGGCCGAACAGACTGAAACAGACCCACGAGATTTCCCTCGGGATCAGTCCCCATCACGCTCCAGCCAAAGCCAGGAACCTCTTGCTTTTCCATGACAACAGCACCACCGGCTTGTTTGAACATATCCGTGTGGCTATCAATGTTGTCTACGTCGATGTAAAATCTGGGTCTGTCGGTCTCTCCTTGTTTTGGGTACATCCCGCCAGCAAGGTCAGTCTCACCCCTGCCCGAGGTCTCGATCATCCAATAATCCATGCCGCCCATATTTTGTTTGTCGAACTTCCAGCCAAACAAGTCGCCATAGAACTTGCTCATTCTCTCTGCGTCTCTAACGGGGATTTCAAAGTGAACAATTCGTTTACCCAATATTAATCATCAAATCGCAATCAAACGTGAGCTATATTAGGACAGCGTTGTTCGAAAATCGATTTAGTCTGGCATTGTAATTCAAGCATTCCGTCTTTCGAACTAGCCGTTTGACGAGGCCATAAGGATGCCCTTTGATAATCTCCCTATTACGTCATCCAGCGATTGAAAATTCGATCCGTCGGGCAATTCCTTCAAGACTTTGTCTGCATGGATTGAAACGTCGTTTCCCATATCGATTGTCCGCCAAGACATCTCGGCCAAAAGTTTCTCTATGGAAATTGGGAAATCTATCCTCGCCGCGATCATTGATCTTTTCAGTGACTCCAGACCGACTTCTCTCTTTGGAAGGATGTCTTTTCCCTCCTTGACCA
>JAPCJU010000065.1 GCA_027886795.1 Nitrososphaerota archaeon
GCTGAGAAGAAAATGAATCTTCAAAATTCGTGGGCAGTTGCTGCGAAGGACTTTAAGATCTTCAGGAAGAAGCCGACCGTGATCTACGCCTCAGTCGCCCTTCCTGCAATTATCGGCGTTGTCTTTCCGATAATCTTGAATTATTCGTTGCACAACTCGGCGAAAACGGTTGGCGCTGCGGAAGCTGAGACTTTAATGAACGCGTTTTCAATATGGTTCCTGATTGGGGCGGCAATAATCCCAACGGCGATAGCCTCGTACGCTCTGGTGGGAGAGAAGGTTCAGAAGAGTTTGGAACCGCTCCTCGCCACTCCAATGACAGATGGAGAAATTTTGCTCGGGAAAATAATCTCCGGGCTGCTTATTCCCCTGGTTGCCATCTACGCCGGTTCTGTGGTCTTCATGGCGCTCATGGACAATTTTACCCACAGCCTTCTGGGTTTCTACTACTTTCCAAATTTGTACATTGGAGTAATTTTGCTCTGCGCTCCACTTGCATCTCTCCTTAGCGTCGAACTGAATGTCATTATCTCTTCTAGATTGAGTGACGTGCGATCAGCTCAGCAGCTCGGTGGCCTTCTTCTTCTTCCATTCGTTGGATTGTACCTCGCATCAGAGATTGGAATCTTTCCATTCACTAATAGTAATCTGTTGATACTCGCGGGAGCTTTGCTAGTCATCAATGTTCTCCTCTTTTTGGCGGCGAGGGCAACCTTCCAGAGAGAAGAGATTCTTACGAGTTGGAGGTAAACGGTGAGGGTTTTCTGAATAATATGAAACTGAGACTGCTGCTTATGGGATGCATCTTGATTATCATTGGCGCGGTGCTCTACTTTGCCCGGGGCTTGGATGCTCTAATACTGGCTGTCGTGGGAATCGTGCTGCTTATCGGTGGTATAATTTACCCCAACAGAGTAAAGCAAAAAGAAGTGATGCAATAAGTCAATGTTTGGCGCGACAGGATCGTATTCGCTAAGTCCAAGCGAGTAAGGATTCCCCTGTGCGGAGTAGAATGTCTTTTGTTGCTCCAAAAGCTGAGTTTATCGTGCAATAAGCTTTCCGCAGCCTCAAAATTGTGATTATTCATCGCTTCAAAATAGGCCATGACGATGTCTAGCGGGGCGTTACTGGATTTCAAGCTAGCTTCAAAGCCAAATCTGATTGAAGCTAGCAAAATCTGTTAGATTTGAGTGAAGATTATAAGCAAAGGCGCTATCTGTTCTCCGTGCCCAAAGGGCTTGACCGATTTTCGATTTATCTACACTGGCATAAGAGTTCAGAACATGCAAGAATCGCTGGACTTCTACACAAAAATTTTAGAAATGGAAGTCGTGGATAAGTTAGAAAAAACCGAGCCAACTAAAGGCGAAGTTGTTACTCTCCAGAGTCCTAACTCTAACCAGTTACTGGAACTGAATTACTACGAGCTGGGCAGTCCATTTGGCGGAGACTTCAAGAATGGAGAAGAACTAGACCATCTTGCGTTTGATGTGGAAGACCTGGTAAGCACGGTTGAAGAACTCAAGCGAAAAGGAGTCGAAATTATAGCAGAACCATATTCTATTGGTTATTCTATTGGATGGAAAGAAGCGTTTGTCAAAGACCCAAATGGCATCTGGATAGAATTGCTCGAACGCAAGTCAAAGGATTCCAAGTAACTATGGGCCAGATTGCTAAAATTAGCAAGAAGGAAATGAAAAGTTTTTGAAGTCAGTCCCCAGAATAGAGTTTTACATCCGGCATTTCAAAATTTGAAAAGATAAGATTTCGATGATGAACGAAGGCTATAGGCTATGCTCAAGATGCAATAGGGAGATAATGGTCTCATCCAGAGGTTTATTTCTACCTCATAAAAACAAGATAAAGAAAATTGTTTGTCCTATGTCTGGCAAAACGCCTAATTATGACATATGTGATTTATGCGGAAAGAAAATTGCAAATCCTGACAATAAAACAAGATATTGTTCAGAAGAATGTGAGAAAAGAGATTCTCGTCGTTCCTTAATGCCTGTTAATCAGGAGATCTCCAAAAGAAAAATCAAAGCATTAAAATTTTCAAATCCTCTTTACTTTGACTGACGGCTAAAGTTGTGGAGTGAGTCGGATTCTAACCTACCTCAATTCGATATTTTGCTAGAAAATTCGTGCTCAAATCCCACATCTGTCAAAACCTCATACACACTGCCAAGATGAAAGAGTACGTCTTCTAGCAAAAATCAACCGATTATATTCGACAAATTGAGGTTTCTTATTTAACGACATGCCAGAGTTGACATTTCTGCTTAGGGCATGAGCGCCCTAATTGAAAAGGTTTGCGAGGTACGGGATTCGCGCATGTATTTACTAGTAACGAATGCTTATGTCCGGGTCTATATGGATTGGATCCGGATTAGGTTGAATACCCTCCGCTAAACTAGAAATACACATAGACCCTTCCTTGGGATAAAAGATCATTTCTTAGAGTGAGCGGGAAATGCTCGATGCTTCGCGCTAAGCATACAAAACGAAACATTTCGTTTAAGATTTGGAAATCGAGGAATTACACAAACGACGTCCTCGGATCTACACCATTCTCCTTCATTTCCATCACGACCGAGTCCTTGAGCCATTCAAAATTCTCGAAGATTTTTATTTTCCATATCTCCCGGTAATGTTTCACGGCTGGCTCCAGACCACCCCAATCATAGATAACTCCGGATCCCATTGCCTCCTGAATTGTCTTCACATCCACTATCTTCACCCGGGCAAGATATCCGGTGGACTCGTAGTGGGCAATGAACGCCCTAACGTCATAATCGTCATCAGAATCGTGAAACCCCTCCCAGTTATTCGCTGCATACTTTTTGACAATCTCCCGCACCCTCTTCCGCCTCAACGTGAGTGATTCATCAGTGAAGCGATCCACCAGGGAAAGAATAACTTGCTGCCTGTTCTGCTGGATGCTCGCTTCAGCCTGCCTATTTGCGGTCTCTATCTGTTTGTTGGACGCCTCGATTAATTTTGCATTCTGCCGCAGCTGAAAAACTACAAAGGTCACACCAGTTATGACGGCTATAGCGCTTACCGCATTGAGGTATTGGATTAGAGTCGATAAGTCGAAAAGCAATACTTTTGTGGCCTCTACTAAACTCCTCGTTTGACAGAACACATATTCATCGCCGAACAGTCTATCTTGCACTTTTCCTTTTCCGTTGTCTTATATTGAACTTCAGACTACGAATCTTAAAGTGAATATTTGCAATTAGGGCATGTCCACCTCAAAATCTCTCCCTCATAATTCATGACCTTCTCCATGAACGCTTGACGACACTTTGGACAGAGCAACTTTGGACTCTCAGAGGACCCATGCGATCTTCCTGCCCCAAACAACAGGTTAGTGAGCGAAATCAAAAACCAGAAATCACCGCCTTACTCGGTAATGCAACTGAACAATGTCAGAGCTCAATTTGTCAACGCCGATGAGCTCTAGGCTTGCTTGAAAGTTCTCACTTGTTGCGAACGTGCTGCCCTTGCCGATCAACGGATAAATGTTGATGTAAAGTTCGTCCACCAAACCCTGAGACAGAAAAGTGCTGACTATCTGAGCCCCACCGCCCACTAGCGCGGTCTCGAACCCCTTTTTCTCGAGTAGACTCAGCGCTTCCGAAGGCGACGCCGCAACGTTGACACCTTCGTACTTAAGAGGAGAGCGAGATAACACGACCATTTCGATACCCGGCATCCGAGAAGGGAACAAATCGAAAGTTCGCCTTCCAATGATAAGATCGCCGAATTTCCCTACGGTCTGCGCAAAGTTGGCCATGACTTCTTTAGGCAGTACTTCCTCTAGGTTTATGCTGCCTGATTGATTCGACTCGTCTACCACAGCATAGCAGCCATTTGCCATAAGACCCATGTATTGAACTATTTTCATCTGAATTGACCCTCTCTAGGAGAAGTATCCGTTCTCTTTCATGTCCAACAACAGATCAGGCTGCTTCGGACTCCATCCAAACACATCGCGCGTGATCGCGCTAGAAGCCGGGCCGTCGATAACGGTGAACGGGGCGATCCATTCGAAGTGGGCGGGAGCTTCATCCTGCGAAATGCTCCTGACAGGAATGCCAAGCCCGGAGCCGATTGTCTCGGCGATCGAGCGCATTGGAACACCTTCTTCAGCCACGGCATGAAGTCGTGTTCCAGGTGCTGCATTCTCAAGTGCCAATCGAAAGAGATGTGCAGCGTCCAGCCGGTGTACCGCGGGCCAACGGTTCTTTCCTTCGCTAACGTAAGCTGAGAAACCTTTGCGGCGTGCGATGTCGACGAAGGCCGGAACGAAGCCATGGTCTCCCCTGCCGTGGACTGTAGGGGTGAGGCGTACGAGGCTTGAACGCACTCGATTTGCCGCTGCCAGTACCGCCGCTTCAGAAGCGGCGCGTGGGATGGCCGGGCTCACCGGCGCGTCCTTTTCTGTACTAGTGCCGGTGCGACCCATTGTCACCATCAAGGTTCCGGACGCTATGACCAGGGGCTTCTCCGAATCTTCCAGCGCGCCTGCCATTGCCTCTACGGCGCGCCGATCGACTTCAACATTGGCTTCGTATCGGGAGAAGTCGTGAATGAAGGCAGTGTGAATCACGCCGTCGCATTCCCGTGCAGCTGAAACGAGGCTATCTGTGTCAGTTATGTCTCCTCTTTGCACCCCGACTCCCAACCTCGTCAGAGTTTCGGCCGGGGCGTCGCTCCGCGCCAGACCGAGTACGCGATATCCTTCTGCAAGTAATTCACGCACTATCGCTGAGCCAACCCAACCGGTGGCTCCCGTGACGAAAATACGCATTTCATTTTTCTTCTTCGACATTCCACTCAAATCGAGAAATCACGGGATAATCGTTCATCTCTTAACTATTTATGTATTGACTATTGGTAGTGAAACTGTCGATTTCTAAACTAGGGATAGATTAACTATTTATATATAAAACAACCATAGGCTCCCTGTGCCAGCGCGAACGGAAAACGCCAAAGAATACCAGGAGGCCTACAACGGCGTGATTACGACGTTCAAAGTGATCAGGCAAGCTGCTCTGGGATTGTTCGCCGAAGTGGGAATAACGGAATCTCAGCTCGAGGCGCTTGGGCTACTCGTAAACAACGGTCCCATGCTAATGAGGAAGATGAGTGACGCAATGCTCGTCACTCCTTCCAATGTTACCGGTATAGTTGACCGTCTGGAGGAAAAGCAATTGGTGAGGAGAACTCCAGGCAAGGGAGATCGAAGAGCGACCATTATCGAAATTACCCCCGAAGGAAAATCACTGTATGAGAGGGTTGCGAAAAAGAAAGATTCCATGGTTCAGAAGGCACTTGCGACTTTTACAAAAGATGAGATGCTGAACCTGAACAGTCTGCTCGAAAAATTCCAAAGAGAAATATCTCGATCAAACAGCGAGCGATAGCGAGAAGATCCGTGCTCACGCCGCAAATTAAGCAGCTTTTCTTTGTAAAAACGTGCGAGGTACGGGATTCGCGCATGAGTTTGCTAGGTGTGTGATGGGCTCTGAACGACCGATCTCTCGGGATTTTTTGAGATTTTTGCGATCTAAAAAAGGGTTGGGCCCTGCGCTTGGGAGCAACACTCCTCTTCTCTTCGCTCCGCTATCGAGACGGGCGATCGGATTCGCGCTTGCGCTCGGGATAGACATAGGAATATTGACTACCCTTCGGAAGTTCACACCAAATCTTCCCTGGAGGATCTGGAAATAATTCCACAAAGGACGCAGGCAGAGAACCAAATATCCAAACGACGTCGCGATCAATGATCGCGTACACAGAGAGTTTTGCCGGAGATCCTTTTCAAATAGAATTCAAAATTTGACTCCGCCAATTGTGTCACTTATCCAATCTACCAATCTGCGATAGGAGTCTATTCCCTTCGGTGTCAGCATTATCCTCTCGGATTTTTCTTCCTCGTCTTGGGTCTCCACCACAAGCTGGTGCTCCAGCATCCACTGAAGATATTCTTTGAACCGCGGATACGTGAGCCTGAGTGACATCTGGATATTAGTCTTCTTCATTGGAAAACCATTCTTGTAGATGATATCCAGAAATCGGCCCACGATGTATAGATCCGGCTTTTCCAATGGGTCATGATCACAGTGTCGCTACAAAATCGTCCTTTCGTTGCTCGTAGTTTTTCTTCTGTTCTTCGAACTTCGAAATCTGGCGCTCATACGATCTCCTAGTTTCATACGCCGAGTACAGACCGACGCCAGCTCCCACGAGAACTGCAATTCCAAGGTTCTGGCCAACGAGGAGCGCTAGTATGAATGCGCCCAAACCAAACAACAAAGAATCTAGAGTTCTCTTCCTCGCCACCTGCGGAAGTACCGTGAGAATTTTATCTGTTAGTGAAAATGCATCCTCAACAAACCCTCCCTGCTGCTCGGAGCTAAGGTTCTTCTTCTGTCGACGATCATACTCTTCTAACTTCCTCTTCATCTGAGAAATCAGAGACGAAAGTTCTTTCGTCCTTGATACTTGCCTCCACCTGAGTATGAAGTACACTAAGATAGCACTCACCGGCGCCACAAGGAACGCCGGCCCTGCGAGCCTGAACAATACACTTGGATGCTGCTGTATGTAGTTGTTGAAATTGGTCGCGAGGATCGAGCTCGAAGTAGAAAAAAGGTTTGCCGAGAATATGAGTGCAAGCGCTCCCAGAATAAGGGTACCGAAAAAGACCAGAACCAAAGTTACAAGCGATGTGATTAATCTGACCTGCAACTGTCTTCTTTTTAGGCGTTTCAACCAAGTCTCGGCCGTTTCGACGATCGACCTGAGACTGGATTGTATCCCTTGCTGCTGGTTCAAGTCTCCGGAACTAGAATCCAACTTTTAA
>JAPCJU010000066.1 GCA_027886795.1 Nitrososphaerota archaeon
GTAATTAGTGTTCGTGAACCCGAGGATGCTGAAGTCAATATTCACGGAGGGACAAAGTCTGGCCATGTCCTCCGCTTTTCAGGAGCCAGTTCCCAAACAATGTAAAATCTAAGTTCCTCGGGTCGTTCCCAATGTACAGCACTGGTTGGAGCTGACAGGTGAATGGAAATACAAAGGAGTAGTAGCCAGCCCTACTCGCAGATGTAGAAAGATTGTAGACAATTGTCTCGGCAGTGCTACTCGCTTGAAGAACTGCCGCCGAGGTAAAGTTGGCAAAAGTGCAACAAATCGACAGGCTTTCTTGAAGCTCTTTATCAGTCTGTTGTATCTTGATTCTTTTTGTGGAGGTCATCGTTTGTGGTCTCTAGAGACAAGGCCGTTTTCAATGTCTTTTGCCAGCTTTTCTTTATCTCTCCTACTGGCCCTACCATAGCCTCCACCACCGGCGGTATGAATCTGGAACTCATCATCCTTGTTTAGAATGTAAGTTCCCTTGTTCCTGACTTGACGGGCTGTATTGTTTGTGATAAGCACCACTTTCGTGTTCATCCCATCTCCTCCTCCAAGAAGACCCCAAGGTTTGATTCTTTCGCGATCGGAAAGAATAGTGAATGTCACTGAGTCAGATAACATCTTGAATGCTCTAACAACACCGCATCCTCCTCTGAATTCTCCTCGTCCACTTGTGTTTTCCCTGAATTCGTATCTCGTGACCATCATTGGCATTGATCGTTCAATATCTTCGATGGGGGTGTTCATGGTATTGGTCATATTGGATTGAATTCCATCCAACCCGTCCATTCCCTTCTTTCCACCCAGACCCACTGCGATTGTTTCATAAAATGCCCAACTGCTGCCTTTGTGAATCCCACCGATCATTACATTATTCATGGAGCCACCAGGTGCTGCAGGACATCTATCGGGAATCGCCTTGGAAAAAGCACGGAAAAGAACATCTGCATTTCTTTGACTTGTCTCAACATTGCCGCCTCCAACGGGATGGGGAAATGTTGGATTAAGTAAACTGCCCTCAGGGGCCCGGACATTAATAGCTGCGAAGGCACCATGATTTGCCGGAATGTCATCGCCGGTTAACGTTCTAATCACAAAATAAACTCCTGAAAGGGTGACGCCGAAAACTGCATTCAAAGGGAAGTCGACCTGGCGGTGAGTTCCAGTGTAGTCGACCTCTACTCCTTCATCTGAAATCTCTAGTTTCACCTTGAGATTGATATTCGTTCCGTCTGGATGCTCGAGAAAATCTTCAGAAGAATAGACTCCCCTCTTTATGGTAGAGAGTCGGGATCTCATCATCGCTTCCGAATACTCAAACGATTCTTCTGCGGCTTCTTTGAAAATCTCGAAGCCATACTTGGAAACTATAGCTGCTACTCTTCTCACTCCTGTCACGTTAGCGGCAACCTGCGCCTTCAAATCACCGATCCTCTCTTTCGGAGTCCTTGAGTTTGACGAGATAATAGAAACAGTGTCTTTGATGAAATCTCCGTTCCTCATCAGGTAGACTGGATTGATTAGGAAGCCCTCCTGGAGCACACTACGGGAATCTATCGATATACTTCCTGGGACACTCCCGCCCACGTCAGCGTGATGAGCTTTGTTGGCCGCGAAACCGAGCAGCTCTGCTCCGTCTAGTCGATAAATGGGACTAACGACCGTGATATCGTTTAGATGGGTCCCCGCGATGTACGGATTATTGACAACCACCATCGAACCACGTTCGAACTCCATCCCCTCTTTAGAGCAATATCTGATTATGTTGTTGAGCCCCCAGGGAAGTGAGCCCAAATGAACAGGCATATGTTCAGCCTGGGCGATCAGCCTCCCGTCCGCGTCGAATATCGCGGCTGAGTGGTCCATTCTTTCCTTTATGTTTGGAGAATAAGAAGCGTTTCTGAGCGCTATTCCCATCTCTTCGCTTGCATAGAGAAGGGAGCTTCTAATTATCTGGACAGTAACCGGGTCCACATAAACACACCACGATTAACTCTTGATGAGCTCCGTTCCGTAGTCTTCGACTTTCCACGACCATCCAGAGTTGACAACCAGAGTAGAATCGTACTCTTCAATAACGCAAGGACCTTTGCCGTAAGAGCCAATCTTCATTTCCTCCCTAGTGTATATTGGAACGGTTGAAAACTCGTTTTCAAACCACACATCTCTTGTCACATTGGATCCAGCCACTTGCTCGCCAGATCCATCCGGCCGGGCTCGATAGCTCTTTATCGTCGCAGTCGGAACAATTGCCCTAATTTTAGCATTTACAATCTCTACTTCGTCGTCTGAGCTATAGCCGTAGATCTCTTTGTGCCTTTTAGAAAAGGCGAGTTTGATGTCGGCTGATTCTTCGTAAGGAAGCGTCAGCTCGAATGACTGTCCTTTGTACCTCAGATCCACGTACTTTTGGCCAGTGTACTTACCAAAACCTTCTTCCTCCAATGTTCCATCTGCAACCTTGGTAAGTTCTGCGAAAAACGGTTCCACCGACGCAGTAGTACTCAAAACTGGAATTGAAAAGGTTCTAGACAGGTCTGCTGTGAGCAATCCGTAGGCAGAGAAGAGTCCCGCATGTCGAGGTACAACAATGTGGTTTATCTCAAGTTCGTCGGCAAGATGACAGCAATGCAAGGGTCCGGCGCCCCCGAATGCCATAAGGGAGAATTCCCTGGGATCCCTTCCTCTTTCAACGCTTACAATGGAAATAGCTTTAGACATATTGTCGTTCACCAACCTGATTATCCCCTCGGCAACTTTGATAATGCTCGTGTTTATCCTGTCTGCTATTTTTCGCATCGCATTTCTTGACAGGTTATTGTGGATTGGCATCTTTCCGCTAAGTAGGTAGTTTGGATTTATTCTACCGAGAACAACATTTGCATCTGTTACAGTGGGATTTTCTCCTCCCTTTCCATAAGCAGCCGGACCTGGTTCAGAACCCGCACTCTCGGGACCAACCCGGATAGCGCCTCCTTCATCTACCCAAGCAATTGTCCCTCCTCCTGAACTGACCTCGGCTAAATCTATGAATGGAGTGCGGACCGCATATCCGCTTCCCTTGATCGACCTGCCACTATGAGTTCTTCCTGCTGCCTCAAACTCATAAGATATGTCTGGCATTCCGTTTAGGACGGTTCCGGCCTTCGCAGTGGTTCCACCCATATCAAATGTTATGACTCTGGGGAGATCCAGGAACCTAGCAAGATGCTTCGAAGCAAGTACCCCTGCGGCCGGGCCTGATTCTATGACAGTGATGGGATAGCTTGAGGCAAATGATATTGTGCTCATGCCACCATCGGAATTCATGACGTAAACGGGAGCTTCGAACCCTTCACGACGAAGCATTGTTTTGAGATTCGTAAGATAAGTGGAAATTAGGGGCGATAGAGCTGCATTGACTACGGTCGTGCTCATCCTTTCGTACTCTCTGTATTCCTTGTTTACATCCGACGATAAGTCGATGTGGCCTTTGAATTTCATTTGTTTCAGGATCTTTTCTGCTTGCTTCTCATGCTTCGGATTAACGTATGAATTCAGGAATGCGATCGCTACCGACTCGAAACCGAGACTCACTATTGTCTTTGCTGCGCGTTTGACATCAGAAACGGAGAGTGCTTCTAGTTCCCGACCGTCTGCAAGAATCCTACAACGAACGGTAAACCTATCCTTCCTCTCGACAATCTGAACCGGTCGATTCGTATAAAGGTCGTAAAGTTCAGGCCTCCTTTGTCTCGCGATTTCGAGCACATCTTTGAAACCCCGGTTTGTTATTAGGGCGGTTTTAGCTAGCCCGGTGTGCGTTAGAAGAGCATTCGTAGCAGTTGTGCTCGCGTGAGAGATCAGGACAATCTCTGACGCCCTTTCCCTGAATTGGGCGAGAGCTGCAAGTATAGCCTCGGCCGGGTTTTTGGAAGACGTCGGTACTTTAACGACCTGAGTCTCATTTTTCTGAGGATCGTGAACAACCAGGTCGGTGAAAGTTCCACCGACATCTATTCCAATAGCAAGCATATCGTGCAGAGCGCTAACGCATCCACTGTGGGATGACCTTTTTCAATCTACTTCCATTGGTGGTAAGGAAACATTGCTGTAAGACAAAAAACTAGCGAGCGTTCGTGCTCGCCCAGCGTTTTGGGGACTGGACTAAAGGTCAAAGCGTTTGAGGACGTCGGGGCATTTGTTCGGAGAGGCTTTTTACACGTGGAGGTAACGTGAGCTGCTTTTCTGTTTTCAATCCTTGCATGCGGGTATGATCTTATCAGAATACAACTGCATCATCTCAAGCATTGCGGGTATGTCCGAATACACAAACTTGAGCTCCGTGATGTCAACCCCGGCTTTTGAATAACGCCTAACCTTTTCGATTATTTCTTCAGGTGTACCAACCAGACTTCTTTTCTCCGCTTCTTCAAATGTTGCGAAATTAGTAAGAAGACTTTTCTTTGCAAGGTCGTGTGCCCTCAGCGAATTCTCATTTACTAATGTGAATAATTCATGCGAGACCAAGAAACCATCGAACACTCGGCCCTGTTTTTGAGAGGCTTCTGTTATATCCTGCATCCCCTGAGCAATCTCATCAGCAGTGAGATACGCGGGAATCCAACCATCTCCTAACTCGACCACCCGCCTCAGCGCCCTCGGGCTTATTCCTCTTTCACTGCCACCGATCAGAATCTTCAGAGGATTTTGTCTTGGTTTTGGGAAGATCTGAATCTTTTCGAAATTGATGTACTTTCCTGAAAAAGAAGGCAAGTCTTCATTCCAGATAGTTCTGATTGCTCGGATGTATTCATCTGTAATCTTGCCACGCTCATCATATGGGACGCCAACGGCCTCGAATTCAGGCCTTGTTATGTTAGACGCCCCTGGCGCCACTCCGATCATTAACTTACCTTCGGACATTACGTCGAGAATGGCGAGCTGCTTCGCGAGAACAACTGGATTTCTTAAGGGTAATACGATAACCGCAATCCCTATCTTAATTTCTTTGAGTCTGCCTGTCAAGTATGATAAGGTCGTAATCGATTCGAAGAAGTTTGGATGTTGTATTTCGTTCAGGGCTTCAGCCGAACCAGCGGAAAGATGCGTTCTGTGTTGTTCTGTCCCCCAAACTATGTGGTCGTGGACCCACAGCGAATGGAAACCCAGTTTCTGGGCTTCGTCTCCAACCCTTACAACATTATCTCGACTGGCGAGAGGTCCTGAATTTGGAATCCTTGCACCGAATTTCATTACAATCTCCTTCGTCTTTGAACTGGAATGATAAGCATTCTATCTGCTATATCAGGCCGAGCAAAAACAGACCGCGCGGAAATGTCATCCCAAGAAGAAAATCAATTAGGTGAAGATGGCGCCATCATTAGAAGTCAATCTGATATTCCAAGAGAGTAAGTGTGGAGAAATTAAGTTCTTGTTAGATTTCGTTGTGTAGGAGCTTGTTTGAATTTCGGATGACGAGGCAATCTTGGAACTAATTTTGTCTGTCATGATGTAAAGAATACTAACAGTACCACGATCATAACCATTGTAATTCTTAATAGCGTGGATTGGAGCGCGCTCACTTCGTGAGTTCGTAGGAAAATGTCCAGACTTCGGTTAAGTCTGTCTTGTCCATCTTACGACAGGACGGAAGCTCTTAGAACGGGCGAAGTTCAACCAGAGGGTCTTGAACTCTCGTATGTAACTATGCCACCCGCTGATGCTCATGCTCGGATGTTGAAGTATCAAGAGTTCGACGCTTCTGATATGTCCATGTCATTTTACTTGATGGGCAAACTGTCGGGCAAGACACCTTTTACTGCGATTCCGGTTTTTCCTATGCGTCGTTTCTTCCACTCGGAGGTTATCGTGAATGTTGACTCTGGAATAAAGACTCCGTCGGACTTGAAAGGCAAGAGAATAGGAGTACAAGAGTATGGAATGACGCTCGCTTTGTGGCTACGTGGAATACTAGAGCACGAGTTTCGGGTTACACCTCCTGAAGTAGAATGGTATGTTGAACGCAATCCGGGTGAAAAGGTAGGTGATTCGATAGGCTTCAAAGCCCCACCAGATGTTCGAATCAACCAACTCAAGCCTGAAACCGATCTTATGACATCGATAGAAAACCATGAGATAGATGCAGCTTTTCCGTATCCAAAGATCTGGAAAACCCACAGAGACAGGTCAAATAGTACAGGCGGTGTTGGACAAAGAAAGACGAGACCTTTGTTTGCTGACCCGAAACAGGAATCAATCAGATATTACAGGAAAACGGGCTTCTTTCCCATCAATCACGTCATTGTCATAAAGGACGAAATTCTCAAAGAAAATCCTTGGGTCGCTCTCAGCCTCTACGAAGCTTTTCTCAAGGCTAAGGAGATCAGCTACGCAAAGGTCGAAGCAAAGTTGAGGGAGCCAACAAACTACGTGTGGTTAGACGATCTAGTCAACGAGGTCAGAGAAATATTTGGAGCGGATCCATATCCATACGGTCTCAAGGAAAACGAGAATATTCTCGATGCGATAGCTACTTATTCAAACGAGCAAGGGCTGACTCCGAGAAAGGCAGTTCTGAACGACTTGTTCTTTTATACGACGCTAGATCTCTAACCGCCTAAAGTAGCGTCATTGAATTCCCAATTTCTTTTTTGCTTCGATTTCGCTAATTGATTTCGCTAACTCAATAGTGTTCTTCGCTCTTTCATAAACCGGAGTGTCTACCATCTTGCCCTGGAATTGGATCGATCCTTTCCCTTCAGATATCGCTTTCTTGTATAGGTCTACGATTA
>JAPCJU010000067.1 GCA_027886795.1 Nitrososphaerota archaeon
GAAGACGCATATTTTTTTGGAATCATCGGCTGGGGGAGCGCTTGTCTTGTGGCATCGTGATTTCCCGGAATCACAAACATTTGGAGATTTTTTGGAACGAGCCTCAATTTCTGTGAGACCATCTCATATTGCTTGAAAACGTCCCTCTCAGTGAGTTCGTACTCCTGATTTGGAAATACACCAACCCCATCCACGACATCACCACCGATTACGATGTATTTTAGGCGTCGAATGATTTCCTCGTCCTCCTCTGAGATCCTCCCGCGGCCTGCGATCCATTCTAGAAACCTGTTGAATGCCCCCTCGAGGAACTTGTTGCTCCCGATGTGCAGGTCGGAAAGAAAAACCGCGTAGACTGTCTTCTTTGATGTGGATGCTACCTTCATCGGGATGTCCGGCTGAATTACGCTCTTGAGAATTAGGCGCCCCTGGACAGCTTCCACTTCCACGAGGACGCATTGATCGAGAGCTATTTCACTCGCAGCTTTTTTTGCCTCGGGAGATAGAGCCAGGACGGATACATTCCCGGTGTCATCGTCCAGTGTAAATTCAATACCATTTTTTGTTGGTTTCCGCGAAAACACGAGGCCTGCGATCTTTGTGTTGCCCTTCTCTTTGTTGATTCTGGAGACCTTTGTGAGCTGCCGCCCCTCAGGTCTCTCGGCGAGTATTCGCATGATTTTTTCATAGCGGCTCTTGAATAGCTGCGGGAATACCTCAATTCCTGTAGGTTGAATGAAGGGGGAAGGATCCTTGACGATTTCAATATCAAATTGCGGTGGATCTATCGGAGCGGTACCCGACGACTCGAGGATTTTAGCCGGGGGCTGTTCGAACTCGAAAATTTCTGGAAAGGTGTCAATCAGATCAGTTACCTCAATTGTTGCCATTCCGGAACCCAGCATTTTCTTCACTTTCACTTCAATGACGTCGCGAACAATCATTTCGAAAGTTGGTTCACTTTCTTGCGGTGATTTTCTGGTCTTCCTTTGCTCTCCAAGTTTCACGAGAAGCTTAACCGCCGCAGGACTGAATTGATATCCCTGGGCGAGCGCCTGCTCAATAGCCCTGGGAACCGATGAGTAGAGACTCTTGCTCATGGCAGATCATTTCGCGCACGAAGTAGCAATTCGCACCCCATTATCCAAGAGGCGCCTCGCCTGAGACTCGTTGGGCGACTCGACGTAGACCCTAACTTTTTTCTCAGTTCCAGATCTCCTCACCATCATCCAGGCCCCGTTATTCAAGTACAGTTTCACTCCATCCAGTTCATCGAATCTATCGATCTCCCCGGAGTACTCTTGGTTCATCTTTGACTTGGCGCAGTTATAGTCGAGCACACCGGGAAGGAGGAGGTTTTTCTGGTAGTTGTAGTAGACCGGTATCCATTCCAGTGCCTTGCTCAACGTGAGGTTGTTGTCCGACAAATACTGAGTAACAAGTACGCTCGCGTAAATGCCGTCCTCCCAATAGCCCCACCTCGGATCCACAATCTTGCTTGGTTCTGAGGCGAAAATTCCCCGGCGCTTGTAGAGTTCTTCGAATGTCTTACCCAGGCGCGATCGCTGAACGCTGCAACCCATTTCCCTCGCCGTCTTTTCTAGGGCGGTGGACGAGTTGACAGAGATAATCACATTCCCCTTCTTGACCCTTTCAACAACGATCTTGAGAACAAGCGACGATAGCTTGTAATCCGGAATGACATTTCCGAGATCATCAATCATCACAAGCCTGTCTGCGTCTCCATCGTGGGCGACGGTGAAATCCGCCCCTATTGCCTTCGAAAGTTCAGCAACTTCTCCAAGTGTCTCGCGCATGGGTTCGGGAAGGCGGCCTGGAAATCTTTCACTGGGATGCGCATTAACCGTGACGACGTGATGCCCGAGTTCGCCTAGAATGCTCGGCGTTACTCCCCAGGCCGCGCCATTCGCGCAATCCACAAGGATCTTGAATGCCTTTTTGCTACCTTTCGCACGTTTCAGAAGCGCCTCACGATACGAGAAAACGGCTTCCTCATTGTCGAAAGTACTTCCGAACGCGGTAAGTGATCGACCGGTCCTCGTGTGATCCTCGCTCTGCCGAACGAGTTGCTCAACTTTTTGCTCAGCTTCAAGCGAGAACTCTATTCCATCGGTTCCAAAGACTTTGACCCCTGCGTACTCCGGAGGATTGTGCGAAGCTGTTACAGAAAAACCGGCATGCAGTTTGTTATTCTTGATATTAAACGCGAGGACGGGCGTGGGGATCATTCCATAGTTTTCAACATCGCTTCCGTACCAGTTCATTGCCGACGAGGCGACATTGGCGAGTATGGCGGACGTCTTACGACTGTCATACCCTAAACCAAACTTACCCTCGCCAAGAAGTCGGTTGACGGCAAAGCAGACCGAGATGGTCTCATTGATCGACACCTCCTGTCCGTACACACCTCTTATCCCGGCGGTGCCGAACTTTACTCGAATCTCCGGCTTTATGAGACCAGATGCGGTGTCGACTTCTTGGTACACGTTTCGAGTCCTCCTTCAGTCAATTGGAGAGCATAATCAACGTTCTGCTGAATACACCCGAGACCAACGCAACGAGCAGTTTTGTCCCGGCATGAAGATTTCCACGACAACTCGCAATGCACTTATCACAAATGCGAGCGTCTGGATAGTTGATAATTGGGATTTAATCGGCAACTACACCTATTGCATTAACAACGATTTCAATCATCCAGTAAACGCGTTTCTCACGTATAACACGACAACCTTCGTAACCGTTAGAATCCCTTCCTATAATGTAACCGCATATTACAAACCGAATTGATTCTAGTCGTTACATGAACGACAAAAATTCTTTGACTCTGATTGAAAAGAAAGTTAACTTTCACCTTCTAAAAGTCTGGTAAAGGGAAAATGACCCATGATAGATATTCTAAATTTAGTTATTTACGGCGGAGGACCTTCCGTGATTGCCTTTCTCATCGCGTACTGGACTGTCAAAGCGGGGCGAAAAAACCAGTATAGAACTGAGAAAACAGGCATAATCGCCGAAGTGGATTATTCTCGATAAGAATAGTTCCGCATTAAACGATTTTCACAGCCTGACGTGAGAATCGACGGATCAAAGTAAGAGTGGCAAATCCGGCAGAGCGTTATGAGGTTCGTTGGTACGCTCCGTCCAAATGGTGGAGTAGCGATGAGGTTCCTCCTCTTGCCAATAATGTGATGTATAGTTAGATCAGGAGTCGCCTCACACAGGGCGCACTTTTTCTGGTCTCTTTGCAAAATGAATCGGTAGAGAACCTTCATCAGCATGTCGTCTAGTCGATGCTCTTCGAAGGAGAACTCGGCGTGAGCATTAACCCAGGCCCTCCACTCGCTATTGATTTTGTCCACCGCGATCCTGATTATTTCAGACGATTGTTCGCAAGTTCTTGATTCTACTTGCGCCTTCGATTCAATGTAATCCAGCAGATTTTTTCGCGTCCTGAAAATAGGGGTAATTTGAGAAAAGGCCGGGGTAAAGCGGGTCAGTGTCCAGGCAAATAGTTCAGAAATCGATTTTTCTGAATTACTTTGGTTAGTCGAGTTGGACTGCGAGGCCTGGGGGAGGCTAGAGAGAAGCGAGATTGCCAAATTTAGGAGATCGCGGTTACCGCGCCCATCTCAGGAGAGAAACGGTAGAAATATTCGGGTGGTTAGAACATCCTAAGCATGTGACGCAAGAAACTTGACAAAAAGAGTGCAACCGAAATAAGTACAAATTCCTCCCATAAGACCTGAAAAATGCTGAATAGTTAGGAAAATGTGGAGAACATCACCTTTTGATTGTCCGAGAGTCCGATCCTAAAGCTAGTACTCCAAACTTCAAACTCTGGATTCCTTACCTTCTTCTCCTCATAGTCCGCGTGGGTTTCCTCGCATGGTATCCGGAGCAGGTTCTGAATGCGATAACTGGCTTCAACTCCTCTCAAGGATCATTTATTGGTAGCGACGGTCGAAGCCAGATTTTCATATTTTCAATAGCTGGCGGAGTAATTTCCTTTGTACTCATGACTATCTCAATAATGATACAGCAAAAGAATGACCCGAAATATCTCCCGATAGCTTTGCTTGTAGCATACATCTGCACGATTTCTGTAACGATGTGGTATGAACAAATCTATGCTAACCTGTGGGACCTAGCCAACCACACATCTTACTGGTTCACTTACTACACGGAGCCAGGCAAATTGCTACAAGTGCTCATTGACATGAGCCTCCTTCTCGTAGCATATCCGTGGATGAAAAGGGCAAATTTGAAGATGGTGGGAGTGTTTTCAATACTGACCTTGGTACTCTTTGCTGGTTGGTTTGCCATAGGTTACGGATTCCCGACGACATCTTCTTTGGCTTACTTCTTCAACGGATCGTCCAGGATTTGTTCACAGCTCGCAATAGCTGTAAGTGTCCTGCCCCAAAAATCTCAGAAGGAAAAACAGGCCGTCAGGCTCACGCAATTGAACTAAAGACGATTTTTAATTCAATATGTAAGAAACTTCGCTATTTTGGGAAAGTACTTGATACATTAGTGTCAAATCAGCTATCACATTTCGATACGTCTCGATTCACGATATTCCGAGAATAAATAGATCGGAAATCTAGTTTACAGGCAACCTAAGTTTTCAATCTGTGAAATTACTTTGAAAAACAAATTATTTGTGCTAGCATCTAGCAGCATCGTTTTCCTTTTTTTGAGCATGAACTTCGCATCAGTTTACGCATCATCAGTAGTATTTTCGCTGCCGTTTAATTTATCCAACGACAGTTTTGTAGCGAAAGATCCGAACGTCCAAAATTCAGGAAGTCATGTTTACGTGGAAGCAAGTCACAATTCTGGCGTATCTTTCACACCGACGTTCAACGTCAGCTCGACTATTACCAATTCCTGGGCTCCAATGGTCAACGTCTGGGGAAATTTGATGTACGTAGCTTGGCGAAGCAATCCTGGGTCGTCCAATTCGCAGGAGTACGTGGCTGTTTCAACTAATGCTGGAACCAGTTGGGGATCGCCTATAGCAATCGGAGTGTCGGGAAGAGACAACCAGTGGCCCTTCACCGTTGCAATTTCTGGAAACAACACTTTCATAATGTGGAGCGAGAAAGTAAAAACGACAACAACCAATTGGCAAACGTTGGTGTCCTACAGTTCTAACAACGGGAGTACCTGGACGCTTTTGCCGAGCTTGAGTACGAATCCAAGCGCAGGGGCCCAGCCAGAGAATGATATCGCCACCAGTTCAATCGCGGCTTTCAGTTCCCATGGATTCGCAGCTTGGCAAAACAACGCAACGATATCACAAATTGAATTTGCCTCATCCTAGATGATGCCCACACAGTAGCAAACTAGCTGGGGAATTTATTTCTCGTTCTCGATTTCTTCAACAACATTTTTCAATCTCTTGGGGTCAAACGAGATGACTGTTTTGACTCAGGCAGGAGGATCTGTACAACTGGGAGCTGGTTCTCCCGGGGCCGGGATTCCGCCGTACACGAAAAAGCTACTCACATGGAGTTTCAGTATCGCAGTCATTCCTCCCATAGTACTGATTGCAGCGCTTGCGACAAAGAGCCTGTACCTGCTTGATTATGTGCACGTCATTTGCGGCGGAACATGGACGGGATTTGATCTGTACATGGGTTTGGTCATGTCGAGAATCTTGAGATCGCTCGATGTGCCCGCGAGGGTAGAGATAGCTAAGAGGCTCACGCCCACGACATTTTTCATCATCCCTTCTTTTGCGGCGGTTGCGGTAACCGCGGGCATTTATCTCGCGCAAATGGAGAATAGATTTGACCTGAGTTCGCCTTGGATCATTGCGGCTGGAATAGTCGTTCTGATACTGAGTGTCCAAGGATTTGGTATTTTCATGCCAAACGGCGTCCGGATTTTCATAGAGCTTGCAAAGTCAAAACCGGATACCAGCAAGATCGCAAAGCTCAACATGAGAAATATTCGTCTTGCGGGAAGCCAGGCGATCTTTCAGGTTATCATCATACTGATCATGGCTCACCTGGCGATATACTGAGAGGAAGTCAGGAAGACAATGAATCTCAGTGCTCTGATTGCCGTATTCGTTTTCGCAGGCGCGTTGTTGATTATATTCGGCGCACTATACATGAGCGCACTTCGAAGCTACAAACGTGGAGAATTAAACATTGACGGAATCCGAATACTTCAGTGGGCTCTTCTAGGTCATTTGACTATCTACGTGCTTCTAGGAATAACTGCGTTTTTGACGTGAATTTCAGAAGTTCGGGGAGCGGAGGGCAGGTGAACTTGTACTGCCCTAGTTCGATCTACTCTGGCGGTATTTCTGTGAAAGCCAGAGCGATGTTTATGCCGTGGGACTTGTGATAGAAGTATGACACCGCGTAGATTACAAATCCAATGATGAGGATGGCTGCAACGAGCTCGTATGTGAACGCGTTGAAAACACCAACCGCCCCGCTGCCGTAAAGACTGTTGTTGAGAGCTATGTAACCCAGATAACCGAAGCCAATCGCTGCCAATGCCCCAAATATCGACACAATGGGCAGTCCACCAATTTTCTTGGAAGTGAAACCTGGAGACAACTTGAACATGTCTTTCTTTACAAACGGAAATACCATGAGAGCTAGTCCTGGGAC
>JAPCJU010000068.1 GCA_027886795.1 Nitrososphaerota archaeon
ACGCCTGCAATCCCTCTCTTTTTTGCGTTGGATGAAGCTCTCAGGGTTGTCCTTGAGGAGGGCCTCGAAAGGAGATTCAAAAGACATGAAATCTGCGCCGCCGCGTTCTATTCGGCCTTCAGCTCCCTTGGCCTCAAGGCCTTTGCAGAAGAAGAGTTCAAGTCCCGAACTGTGATCGGAATTAACTATCCTGCGGGCATTGACGACAAAAAGTTTAGGACGTTTCTCGAAACAAAGTTCGGCATCATGATCGCCGGGGGATTCGGAAAACTGAAGGGAAGTATGTTTCGGGTAGGATCGATGGGCGAAATTAATGAAACAATGTTGACTTTAACTGTCGATGCAATCGGTCAGTCGCTTAGGTACTTCGGTCATGATTGCGACACTTCAGCCGCCCTTTCATCTATGTGGGAAACTTTGAAGTCTCTCTCGAACCCATAAAGATTTTAACGATAAATCGGAAAAGTAAATTTTGAAATGACGCTAGAAAACGGAACTTTGATTCTGGCTGACTATACTGCCAAGATCAAGGACACTGGACAAATCATCGATACAACTCGCAAGGAAGACGCTGAAAAATCTGGGGATGCTGACCCGACCAGAACGTACGAGCCCAGATTAATTGCTGTAGGGGAGGGATGGGTTCTCAAGGGACTGGACGAAGCTCTTCAAAAGGCGGAACCGAATCAAACTTTGGATGTAGAGCTGACACCTGACAAAGCATTTGGAGTTCGAGATGCAACCAAGGTCTCCAGGATCCCGATAAGAAAATTTGGAGAGAAGGCTTCCGAGCTTTCAGTGGGTGCAGAAGTCGAAGTCGACAACAGGACTGGGATAATCAGGTCTTTGGAATCGGGGCGTGCAATGGTTGATTTTAACCACAAGTACGCTGGCAAGACGCTTCTTTACAATCTGGAGATCAAAGAAAAGCTGGAGTCGCGAGACGGCCAAATTCAAGCACTGATTCACCGAAGATTGCCAGTTGAAAAAGAGAAGATAAAGTTCGAATCGGTTGGGGAAGATGAGGTAAGAATCACGATTCCTAGCGACTACTTCTTGCTCGAAGGTTTGCAAATTATCAAAAGAGGAATCAGCAACGATCTATTCAAATTCATCAAACCGATCGCGAAAGTTTCCTTCATCGAGGAATACGAAAATCCAGCGAAGAAGAAGGAAGAGCCTCCAAAGGTAGAAGAAGCATCAAAGAGTGAGATCAAAGAGGCCGCACCCGAGGCTGCTGAAGCGGTAACGAGCCCGGGGCCTCAATAGAAACGACTTAAGCGATTACGCCTACATCCTCGGCAAGCTTTCTGGCTGATTCCTCAGTCAGTTTCGCTTCCTCGAGGATAGTATACCTCTCTTTTCTGATAGATCTCGCCAGAACTAGGGCCTTCACTATTTCCTCAGAGGTCGCTCCTATCTCGCGAGCCGTCACGGGGCATCCAACGGTTTTGAGCGATTTTCTAATCTCCACGTAGTCCAAGTCGTGCAGTTTAGCCATCATAATCGTTCCCATTCCGCATTTTTCCCCGTGCAGTCCTTTTCCCGGAGCCACAATGTCCATGGCGTGGCTAAACAAATGCTCTGAACCGCTGCATGGCCTGCTGCTTCCGGCAATACCGGCAGCAACGCCGGAGCTGATCAGAGCCTCGACGACAACGCTGATGCTTTCCGCGTTCGGAGATGAAATCTGGTCGGCGTCCTCCATGATCATGTTCGCAGAGAGCAACGCCAGATTAGCGGAGTATCTACCATAGTACTCCCCGGTCCTCACGTGGGATAGCTCCCAGTCCTTTACAGCAGTTTTTTTCGATATTAGATCCCCACAGCCGCTCACTAGTAGATTATGCGGCGCGCGGATGATTAGATCAGTATCAGCCACGATCGCAATTGGAGGCTTTGCTACGACTGAATAGGGCCGATCAAGACCCTTCACAGATCCGAAAGGACTGGAAATACCATCATGCGAAGCACTGGTCGGTACGCTGACAAAAGGAATTTTGGAATTGAAAGATGCCAGCTTCGCGATATCTATGGACTTTCCTCCTCCGACGCCGATAAGAAAATCAGAGCCGAGTTTCTTTGCCAGAATAGAGACTCGCTCAACTTCAGCAAAACTCGAGGGGCCGACGAGTTCCCAATTGGATAAGAAACCGCCGTTGGACATCGATGCGGAGAATGACCTGGAAAGAAGATCTCTCACGTGAGGTCCCGAAAGTAAAAGGGAATTCTTGCCAAGTTCCAGATCTCCAAGAATATCCCCTACCTGTCTCGTAATTCCGGAACCGACTACAACCCTTCTCGGAAGCTCCATAACATGTGCTGGCATTTTCTCGGCTCTTGCGAAAAATTGAACGGTTTCTTAATTCGAACTCGGAAAGTTATTTAAAGGCCGTTGCACCCATGTGAAAATTGTCGGCTTTTCTGCGTGCTTTCCTGACTCAAATTGTGTTAGGTTGGTATTCAGACCTGAAGTAGCTTTCTTGAAAGCCGATATGGGTTGATAATTTGTCACAAAATGTGTTTCCACCAAATAAGGCTAGTAACGGGATCGTTGATCGAAGAAAAGAGGTAGATGCTCTAAAGTACCATGGAACGACGACGGTCGCAATGACCTGCTCGGACGGCGTTGTCCTTTGCACAGATACGAGAGTCACTGCGGGATATTTGTACATCGCCCACCGCAGAGGTAAGAAAGTTCACAGGATCGATAATCATGTGGGAGTCACCATAGCCGGAACAGTCGCCGAAGCTCAGAGCATGATTGACACTTTGAAATATTATGCGAATCTGTACAAGCTTGAAAATGAAAAACCGATTCCCGTAAAATCTCTTGGACGAATATCGGCAAACATTTTCTTTGCAAATAGATATTATCCGTTCATAGCTGACTTTCTCATCGGCGGATGGGATGATATCGATGGAAATGTTATCTACAGCGTCGACTTCTTCGGCGCCCTAACAAAGGAGGACGCAGTTTCAACGGGTAGCGGTTCTCCTGTTGCATATGGTATTATCGAGGATCAGTACAGAAAGGGAATGAGCGTCGAGCAGGTCATTCCAATAGCGATCCAGGCCGTAAACGCAGCGATCAAAAGAAATGCTGGAACCGGTGACGGGTTTGATGTCGCGGTAATTACCAAGGAAAATGGGTACCAAGAACTATCAAAACAAGATAAAGAAAATCGTTTGATGGCGATTACCGGCAAGTAGAAATTTGTGTTGACTGAACGGGACAACGTAATAGGAACTATCCTTAACCACATTCCAGCAACAGCTGAGATAACAAGGGTAGAGTATGAAGGGCCGAGGATCGCCCTTTACTCCAAAAATCCAAAGTTTCTCCAGCAAAACAGCTACATCGTTTCTGACGTCGTAAACTTGGTGAAGCGAAGGCTTGTAGTTCGCACCGACAAGTCGATTCGGAAAGATGAGCAGGATGCTCAGCAGATCATCATGCAGAGCGTTCCCGCCGAGGCTGGAGTGGAGAACATTTTCTTTGACGGAGCTATCGGGGAGGCAATCCTCGAAGCGAAGAAGCCGCTTCAACTAACGGTAGAGAAAGGGTTCAACCCGATCGAACTAACCGACAAGACTGGGTGGAAAATTCGCATACGAAAGCTCCCCCACATTCCATGTCTCAGCATAAAGAATATCAACAACACTCTTAGTCAAAGCGTCAGCGAAAGAACAAAATTCTTCAAGGATGTTGGCGAGAATATTTTCAGGCCGAGACTAAGCGAAGAGTCTGAAGTAAGCATTCTGACCCTAGGCGCTTTTGAGGAAGTCGGTCGTTCGTCAATAATTGTCAGCACCTCTGAGAGCAAGCTCCTTCTTGATTGCGGCATTCATCCAGGTGCAAAGACTGCTTGGAACGCTTTTCCTCGGCTTGACTGGGCGAACATCGAGCTCGACCAGCTTGACGCGGTAATCATAAGTCACGCCCATTTGGACCATACTGGTTTTCTGCCTGCGCTTTTCAAGTACGGGTACGACGGCCCAGTTTACTGTACGGAGCCTACCCTTCCCGTTATGACTTTGCTTCAGGGGGACATGGTAAAGATTGGGGAGATGGAGGGCGGAAGACAGGTCTACAGCCAGCGAGATATACGCGAAGTAATCAAACATACGATAACAGTTCCGTACGGCCTCGTTACGGATGTCGCACCTGACGTTAAGCTCGTTTTCAACAACGCAGGTCACATCCTCGGATCTGCTACAGTCCACCTCCACGTAGGAGAGGGAGCTCACAATATCGTTTACACTGGCGATTACAAGTACGGAAAGACTCAGCTTTTGGAACCAGCATTCTGGAATTATCCACGGGTCGAGACATTAATCACGGAGTGCACCTATGGTTTGAAGGAAGACGTCATGCCTTCGAGGGACGATGTCGAGAATAATTTCACGGGTCTTATCAACGACACGCTGAAGCAGGGCGGTAAAGTCCTGATTCCCATCCCTGCCGTCGGGAGGGCGCAAGAAATCATGCTTGTAATCGACCGTTACATGCGCGAGAAAAAGCTCGTAGAGGCGCCAGTCTTCATCGAGGGAATGATCTCGGAAGCGACCGCCATCCACATCGCATATCCCGAATATCTCTCGCGCGAGTTGAAGTACAAGATTTTGGAGGAGGATGCCAACCCGTTCAACTCGGAATTTTTCACCGTAGTAGAACATCCAAGCAACAGGGAGGAAGCTTTGAGAGAAGGCGGCGCCATAATCATGGCAACTTCTGGTATGCTAGAAGGTGGACCCGTGATAGAATACTTCTCCCAACTTGCCAGCTCTGATAAGAATCGAGTGTTGTTTGTTTCCTATCAGGTGCAGGGGACCATGGGCAGGAGAGTCCTCGATGGATCTAGGCAGGTGAGCCTGTTAGGCGAAGGTGGCAAGATCAGAGTTATTGATGTCAACTGCCTGGTAAACAGAATTGAAGGATTCTCAGGACACAGTGATTATAATCAGATAATCAGATTCGTCCAAAAGCTCAGACCGAAATTGCAGCAGATTTACGTGAACCACGGAGAAAGAAGAAAGTGCGAATCGATGGCTTACACCTTATCGAGAATGTTCAAGATTCCCGCGTTTCATCCGAGCGTCGAAGAAGCCATCAGGATTCGCTAGATTTTTCGCCCCGCCAGATCTTTACTCCTGGCGGAGTGATCACGATCCTTTCGTCGCCGAGCCTTGCAATGTCGCCGCCGAAGGAAATTGTAAAGTCAGTTAGTTCTTCGATCGTCGACTTTAGATCTTCTATACTTTTTTGAGCGAGCGGCGTAATCTTCAAAATCACAATCGTATGATTTTTGACATCTTCCTTGATGTGAGATATTTCGTCAGAATTCTTCAGTGGGAAAGCTTTCAGCAAGATCTGCGGGGTCGGACTCACACTTTCGGCCGTGGCCTGCCCTCCACTGCCAGTGTTAGACAAATCCAGAAATCCCAGCTGAACAGTCATTCAGTTTTCTCTCTTAAAACCGTTGTTGATATGTGCTTCAGGGAATCTCCTTCAGCATGTCCCAATACTTATCTCCGGCGTAGTGGAGATTGTTAATTACCGCGCCTTTTTTGGTAGCCTCCATATCCTGATTTGAGATGGTAACATCTCCAACCGCAATCGACTTTCCGTACTTTTCCTCCTTGATCACCACAATATCCCCCGCACGAAACTCTCCCTCAATCTTGGTAATGCCGGGGCGCATGATGTTAGCCCCATTGACGACGAACTTTACCGCGCCGCTATCTACCGTAACTGCCGACCTAGAGGGAAGAATCCAGGCATCTTTGAGGAGAGGAAAGTAAATCATCTCAGTGTTTTTTTCATCCTTGCTCTTTTTCTTGCGACCGAGATAGATTTTTTCATTTTCGTCAAAGACGACAGCGATCGTAGGATCGTCGCCCTCCGCGATCTTCAAGTCTTTGGATTTTATCGGCGCGATGTTAGAAAACCGCGTCAAACTCTGCAAAAGCTCGTCGCGCGAACTTTTCGACATGTGGTAAATTCTCAAAGTATCGAACACCAAGATCTATTTTCGATAAAGATGGATCGGTTCGGAAACAAATAACGCTTAATAAGACTTGATCGAAAACAATGGGCAACTTCTGAGAATCGAGTTATCTCGGATCAAATTTGGGGTTGAGTTTTTTTGTCGCAAGATATGGCTGTCCGAGTTCTTGATGAGAGCGTCGGAAAAATTGTTCTGATAAAGCTGAAGGGTGGCAAGGTTATCCGAGGCAACCTTCAAGGATTCGATCAACACATGAATTTGCTCCTAGAGTCTTCTGAGGAGATAATCGAAGAAGGGAAGACTAGCTCTCTCGGAACCATAGTTGTGAGGGGAGACAATGTCGTGATCATCTCACCCCCGCCGAAAGGGTAAAATTGGATGAAATGAAACGAGTAGTTTAGGGGCGGAATTTTTTGACGAGAGGAACTTCTTCAATGGGAAAGATGGGTCGCAAAAAGACCCATATCAGATGCAGGCGTTGCGGCCATCACTCGTTTCACTTGAGGTACAAGAGATGTTCATCTTGTGGGTTCGGCGCTTCCGCGAAATTGCGCCAGTATTCGTGGATGACTCGATTCCGGGGATAGGTTCGCCCTCCCTCGATAAAGGGAATAGAGTTTTTGTCTGTAAGCGAA
>JAPCJU010000069.1 GCA_027886795.1 Nitrososphaerota archaeon
CTCGGAACAAAACGACTTTTAGGATTCTTCAGGAATTGACCAAGGAGTCGCTTGTTTCATCAAAAACTCTATCAGAAAAAACTGGACTAGCCAAATCAACGATCAGCGAACACGTCCATCATTTGCTAAGAGAGAATTTCGTGCAGATTGTTCTTTCAAGTGAAGGGAATTTCAAGGTGGAACTTTTAGATCGGGAACACTTTAAGGATCTCCTCTCTTCCGGTCTTCGGCTTCGAAACAATGACGTCGTCGAAAATTTTGCCGATTTATGGGATTTCTGAATCGTTCAGACTGAACTTTCTTGTCGGGGTTAATCATGAATCAGGCGTCTGACAGGGGGTTTCGAGTTTCGATTTTTTCGCTAATCGTGCTCCTAGGTCTCTTAACTCCATTCATTTTCTCTGGAAACTTGTCGCAAGCCCAATCGTCTCAAAACAACCCTCATGCAAGATTTTCAGTTTTGTCTCCTGGTCAACAAGCAACCACTGATAGCCCGATTAGACAATTTCCTATTCCGACCACAAATTCTGGACCCAACGCCATAATTTCTGCACCGAATAACACATTTTGGTTTGTCGAATTTACGGGAGGCAAACTCGGAGAATTCTTTGCTAACAACGAAACGTTCAAAGAATTTCCAATTCCGGAGAATCAGTCAATACCCGCTTCTCTCGCCATAGATCATCTTGGAATGATATGGTTCTCGGATCAAAGCGGCAAGGGAAGCATCTGGAGATTTGATCCTGAAACCCGAATTTTCACCCAGTACAAAACCCTGACGGCAAAGTCAACCCCTCTTTTTATCCTGATCGACGATCAGAATAATGTGTGGTTCACAGAGACAACCCAAAATAGACTCGGCTTGATGAGCTATCCTAACTATACTATGGGTGAATACGTTCTCCCATCTTCGAACTCAGGGCCGGTTGAACTCGCATTCGGGGAAAACCAAACTACCATATGGATAACCGAGACGTTCACGGGAAAGATTGCTAGCTTCAATACGATTTTGCACTCATTTACGGAGTATACGCCACCTTCCCAAGATTTTCTAAAATCTCCGGTAGGGATCGTGGCAGACAATCAGGGTAATGTTTGGGTGTCGGAACACGGAGGGAGCGCGGTGGTAGAACTCACGCCATCAAATTCTACCTTTAGAAAATTCCCCACATCGATCCCTCCCCCTTCAGTATATCCAGTCTCAGCGGTTGCCACCATCGCGATTGATTCCAAGGGAAATTTGTGGTTTGTGGAGCATTTCTCTAACAAGGTGGGCCGACTCGATCCATCAACAAACACCATAGAAGAATTTCAAATCCCGACCTCTGAACCGGCGTACTCTGTTCTTAACGCGCTAGATGCCAATGGGAATTTCTGGTTTACTGAATTCGGCTCAAATCAGATAGCTGAAATTCCGGCGAACACCTCGTCACCCATACGTATTTTCATCCGATCTGATAAGATTGCAATAGTTGGATCCGGCACCACAGTTACGTCGAATGTAATTGTGACTAACACTCTTGACGTACCCCTCGTCATCACATTGAATGTCTCCAGCTCGTTTTCGTCCACCGGAGAGACCAACTCGAAAGAGGTCTCATTTAATTCAACAATTCTGAACATACCCGCTGGAGGAACAGGGACGGTAATCGTCAGCATAACTCCTGACTCATCACTACCATCGGGTTCGTATTCGGTAGGAATTATCGCGTCGTCAGGAAATTATTCAACAATCGGAATCACTTTCATCACTGTTCAGGGACAGTTTTCAATTGTCGAGTGGCTGACTTCCAACTACCAGATCGTGCTTGTTGCAATTATTTTGGTTTTGGGCATTGCTTATTTTTCAATTGCAAGAAACAATCCTAAAATGAGGCGGAAAGTTAGATCATGAAATTCGTCCGCGCCTTGAAATTGAAGGGAGAGTTTTCAATACGAAAATTCCTTTCAACGAGCATCGTTGCAATTTCGGTCTTTGTTCTACTTTCCAGAGCTGCCAGTGAATTCGGAAATTACAATTTCCAGGCCCTATTACTCAGGGTCGAGGCGAAATGCCCCGGCCTCCCGTTCGGAGGATACTCAAGCGGACCGGATTACATCGATCTTGCTATAGACGGAAGTCTGGCGGTAGTCGCCGCAGTGTTCATTGCCCTGACGATAAGGGATTTGAGACGGAGGCGACGGCTAGACTCGAGTCAAGACAATCCGTCTCAACCGGGAGAAAGTGATGACCTGTGAAGACTCAAATGAGAAGTGGGAACGGGCTCATCTTTGCAAGCGCGAGAATTTCATTTCTGGCAGTTGTCGGAGTAATATTTCTCGGCGGAATATGTGATTGGGCGTACATAAATTCCCAGGAATCCTCGATTCCGCTAGCCAATGCATTCGTCGAATATCTGACCAGCTATGCTTCCGCGTTTGTTATTGCCGGGATAGAAATTTCGGCTGCGTACTACTTTGTAAAGAAGTACGATCTTGGCAAAACTAAGAAACTCTTAGAATTGTCGTTATCTGCTGGCACCATTGGTTTCGTTGTTTACATAATTGGTGAAGCGGCCGCGGGTTTGTTAAGTGTGGGAAATACGTCTGCCTCGGTACTCCAGGTGATTTATTCCGAAATATCTCCTTACGATTTGGATTATGGAAATGCGCTCGTGATCTTTCTCAGCATTTTTTCACTCGTGTTGCTGGTCGGTCTTTTGCTGAAAATAAATCCGGCGCGATACCAAAAGACAGGATTGACAAACGGTACAGGATTTATTGGAGGCCTATGGACTTCTACAATAACGACATTCGCAGCTATGGTGTGTTGTGGACCTCTTCCGGCGGCGATCGCCGTTTTCACGGGAATTTCTCCATTACTTTTTACCGATATAATAAATCTGCAATCTCTTCTCGTACTCGTAAGCGTTCCGCCACTTCTGTACGCAGTTATCCTTGCTGACCGAAGGGCTAGGAATGGATGCAGGTTGAGATAGAATTGCAGAAATGAAACAGCCGGATTTCAAGAAACCGTATAGTTCTTGTAAATCAAAGGATAATTTTGAATCAATTTCAAATTGAGATTTAGAACGTTAACATATGGACTGCCAAAGATCCAAAATGTGCCTTCCTGATTTTGATTTATTATCTGATTTATCGAAGAAATTCCGATCCCGGTAGCATTGCTGATCGAGACTGCCTGTGAGTATGCATCGGGCATCGTGATGTCCGGATCCACCCCTGAAGCCGAATTATTTCCTCTACCATGGAAGAATATTGGTAGAGTGAAATTATTATCGATCAAGTTGGAGCCAATAACGCGGCCGTTTAGTTTCACAAGATCTCCATTTGCCTGATTCGGTAAGAAAGTCTGCGCGACTCCCGTAATCAAAAGCGGAAAGAAAATGCCGCAAATTAACAATGAGACGACAGCGATCCCGATTAATGGCCGATACCGACGATAGGTTGGACTTTTGTCCCCCTTTACTCGCTCCTCTCTATCGCTCATTCACGACCAGTCTCCAAAATTAAACATGGAATATAGTCGTTAGGACTATGTCAATCGCCTTGATCCCGATAAACGGGACTATCACTCCACCGATTCCATAAACAAACGTATTCTTGAGGAAAACAGTCATTGTGTCAGATGGCTTGAAAGCTACTCCTCGCATTGCAAGCGGGATAAGCAGAGGAATAATTATCGCGTTGAAGATGAGAGCAGAAAGTACGGCGCTGTGGACACCCAGTCCAAGTATGTTTAGGGCGTTTAGCTGCGGGACTGCGGCAAACAAAACGGGAACGATGGCAAAGTACTTTGCGACGTCATTTGCTATACTGAAGGTTGTGATTGCGCCTCGGGTCATGAGGAGTTGTTTTCCAAGCAACACAACATCGATAATTTTTGCGGGGTTGGATTCCATGTCAACCATGTTGGCTGCCTCCTTAGCCGCTTGAGTCCCTGAGTTCATCGCAAGTCCCACATCGGCCACTGCGAGAGCCGGTGCGTCATTTGTTCCATCGCCGATCATGGCGACAATTCTCGATTCCTCCTGTTCTCTAAGAACGATTTCGTGTTTGTCCTCTGGCTTTGCCTGGGGTACGAACTCGTCAATTCCAACTTCTTTTGCTATGCTTTTTGCTGTAAGAGGCTGATCGCCTGTAATCATCACCGGTCTTATCCCCATAGCTTTTACCGCCAGGATTTTCTCCTTGATGTCTGGCTTCAAGATATCTCGAAGCCGAATTACGCCTAAAATCATCCTGTTCCTCGCTATCGCGATTGCTGTATCTCCTGCCTGCGAAATGCTTTCTGTAACGCTTTGAAAGTTAGGCGGAACCGAAAGGGCTATCTTGCGAATAGAATCGGGAGCTCCCTTGATTATCTCGATGGAGTCGTTATCAGTCTTCGAGGGCGGATTCAGGTTGTAATCGACAAACTCGGCAAGGGCCTCATCCGCATTTTTTCGCCTGTATCTGCCCCGCCCTTCGCTTCCTACTTTGGGCAACATGAAGCTAGAGCCCGTCCTTAACTTGACGCCGCTAGTCCGCGTGGTGGCTGAAAACTCGTAGACCTCTGCAAGGTCCAAATCGTTAATTTCTCGTGGGATGAACCCCCTTTCGTACGAAAGACGAATTATGCTCCTTCCTTCAGGGGTGTCGTCGTGCCAGGAGGAAAGAAACGCTGCCTCCCCAACATCCCTTTCATTGTAGCCTTCGAATGGAACAAATTCAATGGCCTGCCTGTTCCCAACTGTGATCGTACCAGTCTTGTCAAGCAAAATTGTGTCAGTGTCCCCCGCTGTTTCTATTGCCCTTCCAGATTTCGCAACTATTTTCCTCGCGTACAACCTGGATATGCCAGAGAGACCTATGGCTGGTAGCAGCGCCCCTATTGTTGTGGGAAGAAGGCAGACGTAGAGAGCTATCAGGACGGAAAGATCTCCACCCAGATTGATGGCTACAGAAAGACCCAATAGCCCGGCTACAATTATAGAAAAAATTGCAGTGAGTCCAATCAGGACGATCGTGACCGCTTGTTCGTTGGGAGTCTTTGGGCGCTTCGAAGATTCTACGAGCTTGATCATTTGATTGATGTAAGTTTCTCCCGGATTGACACTTACCCTGGCGGTGAGAGAGTCGCTAATAATTTTAGAACCCCCAATCAATTGATCTGCAGGAGCCTTTCTAACTGGAGTTGATTCTCCGGTAAGAAGCGATTCATCCAGCATGGCGATTCCCTCAAGAACATCTGAATCAATAGGAACGACATCACCTTTTTCGAGAAAAATATCGTCTCCTTTTCGAAGTTCCGTGGAAGGTAGCAAGATGACGCTTTTCGAATTGTCAGCTCCGTATACCACCTTCTTACTTGTAACCTCTGTTTCGAGAGTCCTCAAACTGTTCGCCGTCATTCTCGCTTGGGTCTCGGCGAGGGAATCAGAAAGCGTACTAAACCAGACAGTGAGCAAGAGAATTATTGCGACTTCCACGTAGAAAATTCTCTCGGAAGGAGAGGCCAGGGGATAAAACGCAGAGGGATAGATCGACATCCCTGCAACAACGAAAAACGTGAGTTCGACGATCAGCATTACCGGGTTCGATAACAGCGAAATTGGGCTCAGGCGGACGATTGAGTCGATGAGCACCTTGGGAGAAACAACAAGACTTCGAAAACCCCCTGTGCTCTTCACGGAGATCTCTGCAGGTTTGAGAGTTATTGTATCACTCATATTTCAAAACCCTATGGATAAAAATACACGTGGCCCTGAAGAAATGCGAGAATGGGCCCTAGGGCAAGGAACGGAAAGAATGTTAGGACAACAAGAATCAAAATGCTCGCAACCAGTATCACAGAAAATGTTATGCCGTGAGTCTTTATCGCAGCTTCGGTGGTAGCTCTCTTTCTTCCAATCATCGAACCAGCTAGCGCCAGGAGACAGGCAATAGGTGCATATCTGCCGATGAAGATCACTGTTGCCGTTGCCAAGTTAAAAAAGGGAGTATTTGCCGATGCACCAAGAAAATCTGACCCATTGTTTGCTGCAGATGTTGTAAATTCATACAGAATCTGAGTAAATCCTAGCGAGTTTCCGGATAAGCCAACGTTAGAAGTTACAAAACCCCCTGCATAAGCGATGACGGTAGGTATGATAATTATCAACGGATGAACCAGAAATGCAATCATCACTAGTTTGACGTCTCGTGAATTAATCTTGATTCCCAGATACTCTGGTGTCCTCCCCGACATCAAGCCTACGACAAAAATTGTGATGACCACGTACATTAGAAGATACATCAGGCCCACGCCCTTTCCTCCCGGCGTAGCTTGAATGAACATGCCAAGGAACGCAGATAGGATCACCAGAGGATGATTGCCGAGTAATGCCGAGTTGACTGAGCCAGTTGTTACTGCAGTTGTTACAACAGTCCAGAAAGTCGACATGAAGCCTCCAAATCTAGTTTCAAGCCCAGGTCCGACTAGAACCGGGGTCGGAATGAATGCTATAACAAGATCAATGACGAAAAGCGCGTAAGCGCCAACGATAATTGGAGTACTCTCGCGCTTCTTTCCAATATATTCTCCAAAAACAAAGCATAGAGCAGTGGGAATCAGAAGCATCAGAAAA
>JAPCJU010000007.1 GCA_027886795.1 Nitrososphaerota archaeon
GTTGGTAAGGTATGGGCACTATGTATTGAAGTGCTACAACTGTAAAAGCAAAAGAAAATCGCATGAGGAATACTGCGACATAGACCGGGGACGTCCTTATTGCATAAGATAAGGCGGTAAATCTTTCACTAAACATACTGCGCCATATCCAGTCCTTTGCCTATCTTTCCAAAGTAGCCGCGACTGCACCGATAAAAGAACAAAGATAAAGGGATTGCAAGCGAGGGAGGATATTCCCGGCTTGATCTGGCCCCTATTCCACTTTGTAGCCTTTCTTTGAAACGGCGTCTAGTACAGATTTTGCCTGAGCTTCAGCATAACCGAGGACAATTTCTGCGTTATCAGCTGTAATGTACCCAGATTCTTTTGCGACCTCGTTTGCACTCCTCAAAGCCTTTGAGATGAGGCCAGGCATAGTTTCTGGAACGGTGTACACGGCTTCGATCGCGAGCCCCATAGCTTGAGCCGCCGCTCTCGCAATGTCTTGTCTGTACTGGGTCAGATCAATCGTGATATCTTTCTGTAGTAGCAACAGTCCCCCGGACGATGCCATGAAAATCGACAATCCGGCTTTGATGGGCTTTAGATTGAGCCTTGAAAGCAGTCCGGCAAGTTTGGGGGAAATCACATTACCGGGGTGAGCCACTACCGAATCCTTGGAAACGTAGATGCTTCCGGATTCAATTCTGGTTGAAACGTTCGCTTCTTTGAATTCTGACAAGACCGGTCCTGGCGCAATTCCGGTGTTCCCAGCGGGGACTACGATATCATCGGAGGCAATATCCCCGGCACGTGCCGGAAGGTTGATTTTGCTCTTCTCCAGAGAAAGATAGAGCTTGAACGGATTCATGTTGGTAAAAATCAGAGCGTTCGGTCCGTCGAGCTTTGAAGCAAACTCGTCATAGTTTTTCATCCCCGAATTTTTGAGCGCAAGCGAAGCAATCTTGTTCTTCGCAATGATCATCACCAGTTCGCTTCGGTAATTCTTGCGGAGGAGCATTAACTGACTTGCACGAACTTTGAAAAGTTTCGTAACAATAACGGTGTCATATTTTGAAGCAAGCTCTGCAATTTTCTGAAGGGTGTCTATCTTTTTCTTCGGGTAAGACGTCCGCTTTACTTGTTGGGTGACTAGCTGTTGCGCGGTCATCGAATTCAACCTTCGACCATTCTGACTTTCTCAACTTTTCCCATGGTCTTCTTGACCAAAAGTGAGTGGATGTTTTTTTCACCATTGGGCAGCTTCTTCTCCACCTGTCCAATCACAGCCAGCGCATTCTCAGCAACTTTAGAATCATCGAGGGACTCGTCGCCAATCTTGCCAGCCACGCTCAGGGAGCCACGTGCTTTCACCCTCACAGCCGTTCGATAGCGAGTGAGCATCGTTTCAAGTGGGGCTGCAGGCGGAACGGGTGTGGGCATCCTACCCTTAGGTCCCAAAAACTGCCCTAGAATTCTACCAATCTTCGGCATCAACCCGGTGTCTGCTAGGAAAAACTGATACTCGCGGGCTAATTTTTTCGCTGCCCGCTTTTCCGACGCAAGCCTGTCAAGCTCGCCCGCTTCAATTACCCGATCTGCGCCGGCTTTTTGAGCTCTCACTGCGTTGTCACCGGCGGCGAAAATGCAAACTTTGGATTCCTCGGAAAGCTTGTTTGGAAGAAATACAACTTCATTTACGTTCAAGTCGAGCTTCTTCACGTCGATGTCCTTGAGGGTAAGAACCAGCTCAAATGATTGGGAAAAGTTTCTCTTCTTGTAATCTTCAGCTCTTGCCTTTGCCACCTGCTGTTGAATCTGTGTTTTTGTTAACAATTTTTTTTCACTGAATTAATGATTTGATATCTTCAATCAAGTCAAACTAGTTAGCAAACGCCTCGTCCCACTTGTCTTCACTGACTTCTTTCTGAAAATCCTTTGCGGGCTTTCCCTCGATCGTTATGCCCATACTTAGGCAAGAGCCAGCTACTTCCTTGGCGGAGGACTTTATCGTCGACGCGTAAGATTGGGTGATCTTTACCTTTGCAATCTTTACGAGCTTATCTACCGTCAAATTACCTGCCGGTGCAGTTTTAGGAGTCGCCGAACCTTTGGCGACTCCTGATTCCTTTACTATCAAAGCAGAAGCCGTCGGTATTCCAACCTCAACAGTGAATTTCTTAGTTTCAGTCTCAACGTTGACCTTCACTGGAACACGCATTCCGACGTAATCTTTGGTCTGCTCGTTGATCTCTTTCACGATGGCCATGACATTTACGCCGAGTGGACCAAGCGCCGGACCGAGAGGAGGCCCAGCGTTTGCTTCGCCACCTACAACCAGGGCTGAAACAGTTTTAGTCTCGGGCATAAACATCACAGCTGCTACGAAGGAAATCCAACTATCTCGTAACCGCTTAAAAGCGTATTGGGCTTGCCATCAAAGCTGCCAAAATTTAGGCAGATCCGCTGGTCGAACTTGCTCGCGAAATGATTTTGATAAAACCCACGTCAACAGTGACGGGTAATTGATATGGCGCATCGAGCAACATTACAGTCACTTCCGATCTTTGAGGCTCGACCCTGTTTATTTTCGCTTTCATTCCCTTGAAAGGACCGGCAACTATTTCGATTACATCCCCGACTCCTACATCGGAAATTATCGATTTGTCAACGAGAAATTTCTCAATGTCTGCAAACTGGATGTAGCCAGGCACCATGCCTTTTACGTGCTTGAACCCCGATATGGCATCCGACACGGCCTGTGCATTTGGAGCTTCGAAGAAAACGTAGCTTTTCTGCGCCTCTAGGACCAGAATGGAGTAAACCTGCGGTTCTTTTCCTTCCTGCCTCCTTTTTTCTAACCTATCCCCAACAAATTTCGCCACAGTTTTTTCCTGCCCGCCGGTCGTCTTTACGGCAAATATTCTAGTCGACAGAGTTTGCGACAAATCATAACACGCTGCTCAAAAGATGGAAGAGAATTGCAGGTGTCGCTCCAGCCGCGTTTGCACCCGAAACGCCTGAAAGCAACTCAATTTCTGATGCAAGGAAATAAATGACGAAACCGATCGCTCCGACTATTCCAAAACCGAGCAAGACAAGCTTGATGTAAAGGAAGAATTCCTCTCGGTCTGACTTGCGTGTTAGTTTAAGGGTTCTCCAAGTTGCCGTCAGCGCCCTGCCTAAATTCAATGCGATCCTGCACTCTCCAGAAAGTTCCTAGATTTTCAGATTCGCCTTCGACAATATATTTACGTTTCCTAGTCCGAAGTCAAGGTTCCCTCTCAATTCTCAAATAGTGCCGAAGAATTGGTTTCCCATGTTTGCTCTCATCAGAATGGGTGGAAAGCCAGAATCTCTGCTCATCGGCTGTCAAGATTCCTCTCTTAGACGGAATTGTGCGACTTACAGTTACCTCCCCTCCTTATCACAACGCGATTAATTATGAAAAACACCTTGACGGGAAGAGCTGGTACCGCGGGAATCTCGAAATCCCGCTTGATGCTTATCTCGAGAATATGTTCGAAGCTTTAGCCGAAATCTACAGAGTGACCGTTGACAGCGGATTTTGCTGTATAGTCATCGGCAATGAATTGTCGAATGGAACTCTGATTCCGTTGCCCCATCTCCTGACTACGCGGATATGCAAACCGAATGGTCCGTGGGAGTTTCAAGAAGAAATAATCTGGAACAAGGTAACCGGAGGCCTTGACAGGTTTGGAGTCACAATACAACGACCATATCCAACGTATTACCGGGCCAACATCATGCACGAGCATATCTTGGTCTTCAGAAAGGGAAAGCTAACTCACGAAAAGCACTCCGGTAGCAGATTTGAAATCGACGAAGTGATGAAAAAGGACACTAGCAATTCTGTATGGAACATCGCACCCGTTCCGCCGAGATACATAGAACACCCGTGTCCCTTTCCGGAGGAGGTACCCCATCGCTTGATTACCCTCTACAGCAACAAGGGTGATCTCGTTCTAGATCCTTTTGTGGGAAGCGGACAGACCGGGAAGGCGGCAAAGCATCTTTCAAGAAGGTTTGTCGGAACCGACATTCAACTCGCTTACGCGAAACTCGCAACAAACCGAATCGAAAACGAGAAATTTCATGTTAGGCCGCAGCTCGTCGCAAAATGGGAGAAAATTTCTCCGAATTGAAAACTGTGATAGTTTGTTCTCTCAACGATCATGCCGGAACAAACATTCGTGAGCGGCTTCTGGAGAGATTCCAATTCGAAGAGACCATGGATGCTTTCGATGGCTCGCCAATTTACAAATCTTCAGGCGACATATTTCTGGTCAGCTCGAAAAAAGACATCATATTTGTGGACGGGCTGGACGAAGAGTTTGAAAATGTCCGCTTCATATTCATTTCAAAGCACAGAGCCGAGAGCGGCATTCCGAGCTTGACAGCACATTTTACCGGAAACTTCGGTCAGGCGACATTCGGCGGAAACCCAAATGAAATTGCGCTATTTTCTCCGTCACTAATGAAAAATTACCTAGCTTCCCTCGCAGCGAATCGATCGAGGATCAACCAAACGTACGGAATAACTCTTGAGGCTACGCACCATGGCCCGACGGCGTTAAAGTCATCTGTTCTTTTTGTCGAGCTGGGTTCTACTGAATCGCATTGGGTTGATGTTGAGACTGCTGGGATTATCTCTGAATCATTGATGGACGCTTTGGATCGAGAGACTAGATATGAAAAATGCGCGATCGGAATTGGCGGGACCCACTATCCGCAGAAACTGACAAACCTCGTTACCGATTCGGAATATGCCTTGGGGCCAATTATCCCAAAGTACGCACTGGAATTTTTGAACCACGACATCGTGGATCAGATGCTCAATAAAAGTGACCAGGAGATAAAGATCGCTCTAATTGACCAAAAAGGATTGGGTAAGTTCAAGGATCGGGTCAATCAAGTCCTTGGAGAGTTTAATCTGGAAAAGATCTTGATATAGAGCGAAAATGAAGCTCAGTCACTTTTCTCAAACAAGGACGTTATGAAATCTTCCATATTGAACGGCATGAGGTCATCATATTCTTGACCGACTCCCAGATAAAGAATGGGTCTCTGAGTGATGAAAACAATGGAAAGAGCACCGCCCCCTTTTACATCCGCATCGGCTTTCGTCAATATTGCAGCGTCAAAGTCCGTATATTTTTGAAACTCTTTTGCTTGGGAGATGGCGTCATTTCCGGCGAGCGAATCTCCAACGAATATCTTGATATCCGGCTGGACCACTCGAACGATCTTCGACATCTCCTCCATCAGGTTTTTACTCGTCTGGATTCTTCCCGCTGTGTCAATTATCACTACGTCGGTACCATGCGCCTGCGCGTAAAGCTGGGCATCTTTTGAAACTGCCGCGGGATCTGATCCGTACGACTGTGCAATCGTTTTTACCTTCAAACGATTCGCATGCTCGGTCAATTGTTCTATCGCGCCAGCCCGATGAGTGTCAGCTGCCGCGACAACTACGGACAGTTTATTTTTTTCCATTAGTCGCGCGAATTTAGCTACCGTTGTTGTTTTTCCGACCCCATTAATGCCAAGAAACAAGATAACAAATGGGCCCTTTTCTTCTTTCCTATTCTTCGAAGCCTTTGATTTTGCAATCTGGATGAGCTCGATCGTTTTTGTCTTCGAAAAAGTTTCCCTTATCGCCGCCTTCAATTCTTCCCGGACAAATTTTTCGCGATCTTCCGACCTGGGAATTTTCATCCCACTCAACTTTGCACGAAGGTTCGAGTTGAGGCTCTCTATAACTTCGGAAGCTACATCGGCCTCGATCAATGCTACTTCAAAATCCCAAAGGAAGGAATCAATATCTTCCTTAGAAAGAGTGGTGTGAGTTGCAATTTTTGAGAGTGAACTGAGAGCCGACTTCAGCTTATCAAACAAGGTCTCGACTCTCTGCCGCCGGCCACTTTCAGTTTTGGCCTGTTATTTTTTGGAGAACCGCACGACCAGAGTCTAGCCGAGAACCGATTTCCCTTCGTTGTTGCTCTAGTGAGCTGATAGCCCGCTCCAATTCTTTTTCTCGTGCCTGCATGAATATCTTGCATGAGTTGAGATCCTTCTCCATTGCAATACCCGCCCCTACGCTGAGTATGAGCGTTTTCGCTGAAACATCGTTGACTGGAAGCAAGAGACCTCCACCGATCGGAACAAGCAAATCACTCTTTGGATTTTGGATCAGAGCATCTAGAGCCTGAATTGCTGCTCGAAAGTCAGATAGGGCTGCAGATGCGGATTGTATTCGAGAAACGATCTCGTTGTAATAAGCCTCGAGTGTTCTCAACTCAGAAACAAGCTGGTTCAATTGTTGTTCTGCCTGTTCTTCTGTTAGAGCCGAGGGAACCTGTGCCATTGGCGAATTAGATTTGCTCATTCTCAGAGTCACTCCAGAAGATAACAAACAGAAAATAAGTTAACGAGACAATTTATGTCTTCTCAGGAAAATGCTCTTCCCAAGATAACCAGCTCTGAGCCGCGAGTAAGCGACCCAACCAAAATGGATTTGCTGTTTCCTACAAATCCAGAGCCCACAAAGGGGACTCCGCCATTTACTGTCGCCGGTTCCGGATCAAATCCTAGCACTTTACCAATTGTGTTTATCTCCTGCTCAGAGGCAATGGGATGAACGAGGGCACCCGAGTTTGTTGCCGAAATCATTGCCCCCACTTGGACAAACGTTCCTATTCTCATTCGTTTTACCGGAACTTCGAGCGCTCTTTCAACATCTCTTGCTGACTCTTCACTGAAAACATCGGAAATGACCGCCCCGTGATCGTTCGCAGAGATCAAATTGCCAACGGATGTAAAGCGAGATTCGAGCTTCAAGACATTGAGTTCTGTCGCGGAATTCAGATGACGAACTTCCTCGTCGTCTGTCAATCTTGAAACAACTATACCCCGGTTATTTAGGGCAGCCAGAGGTCCGAGAAGTCTGGAACTTGCGATAGAAGCTGGCACTGCGGTGTTGCCCAAGAGTTCAGCGATCTTGTCCGACTTTGTTTTGGCGATACCGTGAGGGACAAGGCAGAACTTATCATTCGTCTTCAGAAAAATGCCGATATTGGCGCTCCTGTAAATGTCGAAGAGATGAATTTCAGCCACGGGTTTGTATCGAATCTCCAGAAATGAACATTAATTATTGAAAGAAGCGTCGTTATCAGATTTACAAGAAATCTCTAGTATCTTTGCTTCGAATCACATTTTTGGCCCTTTTAATTATTCTGCATGTTGGGCGATAGTTGACCTCTTTTGTCAGCCGCAAAAGAGATCAGCGAATCCATCGGAGACACTGTTTCTAATTATTCTCCAATTCTGGGTTTCAAATCTTCAAATAGGAGTTACAGTTTAAGCCCCCGCTTGCGACGACCCCCGAGGGGGCCCCCCCTAGATAGCTCATCGTCCCCTTGTTATTTTCTAATCAAACTCTTGCAATTCTTACTCATCAGGGCCGAAAACGGTTTCGACATTACTATTGTGAATTACCAAGCTCCATGTTTATACTCTAGCCTCTGACCAGCTAGTCGAATAACTTCTCATGAGAACAGGGTCGGTCGGAAACAGGAGCGCTGACGATATGATCAGGACTCTTGTTGAGCCGAAAAAATCCATCATTACTTCGGTTCGTCGACAAATATTAGAGAGGGGTTTTCTAGAAGAAGTCGAATATGATGCTATAAACATTGAACCTGTTCTCATTTACTCAAAATCCGAAAATCATTCCCTTTTTCTAAAACACAAATGGGAACTTGTCGCAATGATCCCGATTAAGTTAGATACGACTAACGGAAACCTACTTGAATCCATATCGTTAGTGGGTTTGCAAAGATTTCAGTGGACGGACGAGGAAGGCAATCGATGGCTAAAATTCGGTCTTCCACAAGATCAAGATGCTTTTCTTCAAACAATTAATGAATTAGATTGATACATTTCCCTATGGATATTTACTAGAATAATCAGTAGTCTATTTTTAGAGTAGAGATAGTATCTTGGCTTTGGATGACATTTTTGCACTAGTGCCCCTTTTTGTTTACATCATCGTGCCACTTGGAATAATCTACTTCGTTTTCAAGTTGATTAATCTCTTCAGTCGTTTAACGAAGCGGGCGAGCAAACAAACGAAACAAAGTTAGGCCAGGTTGTAGCGACGCTTAATTCGGGGTTCCGAAATTATTAACGGTTCTTCGAAAATTCCCGTCAGTAAAATCTTAGAAGATTTTTCCAATCAAACAAAATTGTTTAAATAGAATGTTTGACCATAATGCTGAGGGTTCTGTCTCGAATTCAGATTCTGTTCCTCTGAAGCTTGTCTTAGACGACGGTAAATCGTTCGATGGTTTTTCGTTTGGGCATAAACCTTCTTCTCCGATCGTAGGGGAAGTCGTCTTCAATACCGGTATGGTTGGTTACACCGAAGCGATGACCGATCCTTCTTACTCCGGTCAACTGCTTTGCTTCACCTATCCCTTGCTTGGAAACTACGGTGTTCCAGAATATTCTAAAGATACGAATGGAATTCTGCGAAATTTCGAGTCGTCAAAGATTCAGACAAAAGGAATCATTGCAAGCCAGGCCACTCGAAATCCCTCACATTACGACATGAAAAAAACAATTGGAGCCTGGATGGATGATGAAGGAATTTCGGGCATCGAGGGCCTCGACACTCGCGAGCTCACTATTCACCTGCGAGAAAGAGGAGTTATGATGGGAGCTTTTGCTGAAAAGATCGACGATGCGAGAAAAGCATTGCTGGATTCGCCTGATTATTCTTCGATAAACTTCACTGAAACCGTTAGCACAAAGTCACAATTGCTGTTTGGAAAGCCTGTCAATGGAAGAATTGCTGTGATTGATTGTGGTGTAAAGCTCAACATTATTCGCAACCTCGTCAAAAGGGGGTTTGAAGTCACGGTCTTGCCATACTCTACGAAAATAGACGAACTCGGCACAGCGTATGATGGCATCGTCATAAGCAACGGGCCTGGCGATCCAAAGAATTCAGTAGATGCAATCGCATTAACCAGAAGCGCCATTGCTAATGGTACTCCGATCTTGGGCATTTGTCTTGGTACGCAAATAGTGGCACTTGCATTGGGCGCTGATACCTACAAGCTAAAGTACGGACACAGAGGTCAAAACAAACCTTGCATTGACCTCAAGACTGGCAAGTGTCTTGTCACCAGCCAGAATCATGGATACACAGTGCGTGAAGACTCTTTGCAAGGTACTGGCCTCGAGCCGTGGTTTGTGAACGCTGACGACAAGACGATAGAAGGACTAATGCACACGACAAAACCGTGCATATCCGTCCAATTTCATCCCGAGGCATCCCCCGGTCCTGTTGACACCTCATACGTTTTCGATATTTTTTACGACAAAATCCTGAAATCGAGTTGAACCACGTACGCCTCTTGACAAATCGATCCGCAAAGTACTGGTCTTGGGAAGTGGGTCAATAAAGATCGGAGAAGCGGGTGAGTTCGACTATTCAGGATCCCAGGCGCTCAAAGCATTGCGGGAAGAGGGCATTCAAACAGTCCTTGTGAATCCGAACGTCGCCACAATTCAAACAGACACACGAATGGCTGACAAAGTATACTTTCTCCCCGTCACTGCCGAGTACGTGGAGCAGGTTTTGAAGCAGGAACGCCCCGATTCGATCTTGCTAAGCTTTGGCGGACAGACGGCGCTAAATTGTGGAATAGAACTCGAGAAGAAAGGAATTCTGGCTAAGAACCAGGTTCGCGTTCTGGGAACTTCGACACGCGGGATCGAACTTACTGAAGACAGGGATCTTTTCAAGTCAGTAATGCTCGAAAACGGAATTGATTGCCCTACTAGCGAAGCCGTTTATTCGGAAGACCAGGCGAGGGTTGTTGCAGAACGAATCGGGTATCCGGTCATTATTCGAGTCGCTTTCACTCTCGGAGGGAGAGGAGGCGGAGTTGCATTCAATGAGTATGAGCTCGACTCGATAGTCGAAAAGGGTCTTGCTAACAGCATAGTGCACCAGGTATTAATTGAGGAATATGTTGGCTCGTGGAAACAAATCGAGTATGAAGTAATGCGCGATGCCAGGGACAATTGTATCACAATTTGCAACATGGAAAATATTCTTTCCATGCGAGTGCACACGGGAGACAACACAGTCGTGGCACCTTCTCAAACGATCACAAATGAAGAGTATCACTCTCTCAGAGAACTTGCGATTCGGGCTGCTAGGGCAGTTGGAATCGTGGGCGAATGCAATATTCAATTCGCTTTGGATACGGAATCAAACAAGTACTTTGCAATCGAAATTAATGCCCGATTGTCCCGATCTTCCGCCCTGGCTTCGAAAGCCACTGGCTATCCAATCGCTTACGTTGCCGCGAAAATCGCTTTGGGATATTCTCTTTCGGAACTAACCAACAAAGTTACCGGAATCACTTCCGCATGTTTTGAGCCAGCTTTAGATTATGTCGTTGTAAAGATGCCCCGGTTTGATTTCAGAAAGTTCGATCGCGTGCGGCGAGAACTCGGGAGTCAGATGAAATCTGTTGGCGAAGTTATGGCCATCGGAAGATCATTCGAGGAAGGAATCCAGAAAGCGATCAGGATGCTCGACATTGGAAGGGATGGTGTTTTAGACTTCAGAGCACTCGGATCGACTGAACTGCTTGAGAATGCACTGGTTCACCCAACTGACTCGATTTTCTTCAACGTGGCAGAGGCAATTCAATCTGGATACAGTGTTGAGGAAGTCAATAGACTGACCTGGATTGACAAGTGGTTTCTTTCCAAGATAAGAAATATAGTTGACATGGATTTCGAACTAATTGATTTTGCGAAGCAGGGTAAAAAGTTCGATGCCTCGATGCTGAAACGCGCGAAGGTACTGGGTTTTTCTGATGCTTGGATTGGGAAAAGGCTGGGGATATCGGAAATAGATGTTCGAAAGATCAGAATAGAAAATTCGATAGTCCCGCACGTGAAACAAGTTGACAGTCTGGCTGCCGAATGGCCCGCGAAGACAAATTATCTCTATACTTCGTATGATGGTCGAGAAGACAACGCCGTAATTACAAAAGAAAACGTGAAGAAAATAATCGTTCTGGGTGCAGGCTGTTATCGAATCGGTAGCTCCGTCGAGTTTGATTGGTGTACCATGAACATGGTCTGGGCCCTTCAGCGGCGAGGTTTTCAGGTGGTAGTAGTAAACTGCAATCCCGAAACTGTGTCAACAGATTATGACATGAGCGACAGATTGTATTTTGAAGAATTGACCTTGGAGAGGGTTTTGGATATCCACGATTTAGAGCAGCCTCTTGGAATTGTCTGCTGTGTGGGAGGTCAGACCGCTAACAACTTGATTCCAAAATTAGCGTCAAGGGGTGTGAAAATACTGGGCACTTCAAGTGAGAACCTCGATAGGGCCGAGGACCGAGCGAAGTTTTCCGAACTTTTAGATAACCTTGGAATATCCCAGCCAAGGTGGATCGAAGTTACTTCCGAGGAAAAAGCGATTGAATTTGCGGAAGAGAATTTCCCGGTCATTTTGAGACCTTCATACGTTCTGAGTGGAGCGGCAATGCACGTAATCTGGAGCGAAAAACAAATGGAAACTTTCCTTAGGGAGGCGTCAGATGTCAGCCCCGATTATCCGCTCGTGATCAGCAAATTCATTCAGAATGCTAAGGAGGCTGAGGTGGATGCGGTCAGTGATGGATCAAACGTATTGATAGGGGCGGTCATAGAGCACGTCGAGAAAGCTGGAGTTCATTCAGGCGACGCCACTATGCGAATCCCTGCCGAGGGACTAAGCGCTGAAGCTCAAGCAAAAATTGTTGACTACACCAATCGCATAGCAAAGGGGTTGAACATTATCGGTCCATTCAATGTTCAGTATATCGTAAAAGGATCTGAAGTTCTGGTAATAGAATGCAACTTGAGGGCGTCCAGGTCGATGCCCTTCGTTTCAAAAATGAACGGAATTAATCTTCTGGAAGCAAGCGCGGAGGCCATTCTTGGAAACCCCATTGACCTGTACTTGCAACCTCGAACCCCTGCATTCAAAGTAGGTGTCAAAGTCCCTCAGTTCTCATTCATGCAGCTCGAGGGGGCAGACCCAATACTCGGAGTGGAAATGCAGTCTACGGGTGAGGTTGCCTGTTTTGGTGAAAACTTCTTTGACGCTTTTTGCAAGGCTCTAGCGTCGTCAGGATACAAAATCCCGATGACGGGGAATGTTTTGATTAGTGTCGGAGGAACCGAACTCAAGAGACGGACCTTGAATTCCGTCCGCAAGTTGGTAGAAATGGGGTACGAAATTTTTGCTACGGAGCATACGGCTGAATTTCTTACAAAGCATGGGCTTGAAAAAGTGACAATCCTCTACAAAATGATGGAGAAAGATCGTGTTCCAAACATCAGCGATTATCTTGCAGAAAGAAAAATTGATCTTATTATTAACATTCCGAGCAGCATTGCGATGGAGAAGTTCGCCGATATGCAGGAAGATGATTACAAGATCAGAAGGAAGGCTGTTGAACTCGGGATTCCAGTACTTACCAATGTCGAGAACATTGATGTCTTCATAAAGGGATTAGCTTGGCTGCGGACGAAAGAAATTACGATCGTTCCCCTGACCTCACATTTCTAAGTCATCTCGAAAAGATTTCAGTCCGATATGGAAAAAAGATCTATAATTTGAAATAACAGTGCAGTCTCATTCTTGAAAGCGCTGTGATCGATTAGATTTGGTTGACCTCGTAACCCTGTATGGCGTAACAACGCTGTCTTTTGTCGCCGTCTTGATTTTGATATGGTATACTCAATTACTCTCTACGGGAAAAATGGTACTCCTACTATTCACTCTCGACATTTCGCTCACAATCGAAGCGGCATTCAATTCAGATGTGGTTCTAATAGCCTTACTTCATGTCGTTACAATCCCTGCTTTTTTTGGGCTGATATATTTTGATCTTGTCAAGCAGCACAATTCAGACTTTCGTTGCTTTATCTGCGGCAAAGCGGTTCAGGAAACCGAGGAAATTGAGACTGTCAATCGATTTCAGCAAGGATTTAGAAGAGAGGTTAGGGTACATTCATCCTGCATAAATTTGAATCAGCAGCAACGGAAGACTTTTTCAAAACGCGCATTCCGGAAAGGAATACCCGAATAATTAGGGCGTCTGGGGCATCTGGGGGTTGTCCTTTTCTATGGACTCTCTCGCCTGTTTCGCTTTTCGCCGCTGTTCTCCCCGTGCTAGTCCACCCTTGCGTGCGACGGCCTGTCTCGTTTCAGAAGTAGCGGCTTGAAGTCCCCTTCTCTCGTGAGGCGCTTCACCGCCGGCCTTCGCTACACGCTCGCGCGTTTCGACAGAAGCGGATGCGAGACCTCTTTTGTTAATTTCATCCTGATTTGACAATTGAGTCTCCCACCTAAAGGTAGGTGATTGCAATTGCTCTATTTAGTGGTTGTGAAAGTAAAATCTACTCTCTTATCGTGATACAGAGCTCGGTTGAATCCTCTGTAAGATACTTCCAGAGTCTTAGCGCGAAATTACCTAAACAGCGAGGACTGATTTCATTATTTCACATATTGAGGCGCAACTATTTCTTCTGGACTCCAATCAACCATTTTTCCGTGATTATATTCGTTGTAGGCGGAAAGATCGAGCAAGCCATGTCCACAATTGTTGAATACAATTATCTTTTTCTCATTCTTCTTCCTGCACCTTATCGCTTCGTCGATGGCGTATCTGATACCATGGGCAGATTCCGGAGCGGCAATCACTCCTTCAGTTTGGGCAAAAATTTTCGCAGCCTCGAAAACTTTCGTCTGCGCAAAGGAAGTTGACTTCACGACCTTCTTGTAGATTAGAAGTGATAAGCTTGGAGCCTTTCCATGATATCTGAGACCTCCCGCGTGAATCGGCGGATTTGAAAAATTGTGCCCAACAGTGTACATCTTCACAAGCGGAGTCTGTTCCGCGGTATCAGCGTAGTCGTAGGTGAATGAGCCCCTAGTAGTCGACGGAACTGCAGTAGGTTCACACGCCATAAATTCAGTATCGATTTTCTTTCGCATCTTTTCCCTAACGAATGGATATATGAAGCCGGAAAAGTTCGATCCTCCTCCAATGCATCCGCACATAATATCAGGGACTTCATCCAATAGTTCGAATTGTTTTTGCGTCTCAAGACCAATAATGGTCTGATGAGCCAAGGCATAATTGAAAGCGGAAGCGAGCAAGTACCGCGATCCTTCGGTTGTAAAAGTGTCCTCAATCGCCTCGCTGATCGCAATTCCAAGTGAGCCAGGATGAGATGGATTTTCTTGAAGTAATTTTTTGCCAATTTTCGTATTTTCGCTCGGAGATTCAAAAACTTCTGCTCCATAAGTTTCCATCATTATCTTTCTTCCCGGTTTCTGTTGGGAACTTACCCTGACCATGTAAATCCTGACGGGAAGTTCAAACCAGGAGCAAGCCATCGCAAGAGCTGATCCCCACTGACCCGCGCCTGTTTCCGAAACCGCCAAATCCAATCCCTGTTTCTTTGCGTAGAACGCTTGAGGAATGGCACTGTTCGGTTTCATGCTTCCGACGGGAGAAAACTGTTCTGCTTTGTAATAGATCTTCGCAGGAGTCCTCAGGTATTGTTCTAATCGTTTGGCTCTCACAAGGGGTGTGGGCCTCGGTAACCTTCGATACGCATCCCATACTGCTTCTGGAATATCAAGCCATCTTTCCATCGAGAATTGTTGCTTCACCAACTCTTTTGGAAAAAGTCTCTCGAATTCCTTCGGTCCCATTGGTTCCCTAGTATGCGGGTTGAGCATGGGAGCAAGCGCCTCCGGCAGATCGGGAACAATATTGTACCACTTTCGCGGTAGTTCTTCAGGATCAAGAAGCGCTCCATATTTCCTGTCAGCATAGCTCTTGGAAGCCACGGACTTTAGAAGTATTGGTAATCGATTTAAGGTTTCATCAAATTTCAAAATTAATTCAAACCGATCTAGAGTAAAAGCAACCAATTTTCGACGAGAGCAAAAAGAAATAATCAATCCAAAAAATTCAAACGATTCACGTGAATCCTACTCGAAATTGTTTTTTGACAGAAAACAATAAGATGATTGAGATGGCAATGATTGCGCAGTCAAACATAGAATCGGTTTTTCAGATGGCGGAAGCAAGCACCGAGATTCCCACAAGTCCGAGGAAACGCGGTTTTCTCGAGGCGGGGACTCACGCTGCCTATTATTTTGACTCTAACGCTGAGAAACAATCCCGGATCTTTCCATTGTGCCGGGAGATTATGGATGCCAAGAATGCCTTTCTGATCTACATTGCAGGAAAGCAAGGAGTAAAAGGAATACGTCTATCTTTGAAGGATGTTGGATTCGATGTTGCTCAGTACGAGAAAAGTAAGCAGCTGAAAATAGCCGATTCCGAGGAATGGTTCTTGAGCTCTGGGAGGGTACAAAAATTCAAGGAGCTAGAAGATCTCGAACGACAACTTGAAACTAACGCTCGCGAGGCGATCGAATCTGGATTCAGTCATGTCACTGTAATTTCCGAGACTGACATGTTGGTAAGAAAGGGATTTCTCTCTAGTTACAAGGAATTTGATCGTTTTCTGAACTCAACAATCGAGCAGATCAGAGCTGCTTTTGTGTGTGCTTTTGATAAGCGGGAACTCGTTGCTGCGGGGGTGAGAGATATCTCTGCCGATATCTCACGTTTGCACTCTCAGGTAATCTAGCAGGACGAGTTTTTCAAAGATAACGGCTGCCACTTTACTGGAAATCAGGCGGCAGCATCCCGTTCGCCCTTAACCATTCCACTTGAGATACTGTATATCGCCAGATAATGTCGCACCTATCCGCTTCGGCAAAATCCCAAGGTACTAGCAGAACAATATCTGCGAGCCTAATCCATACACGTCGCCGTATTTTTCCTCGAATTCTTCCCAGCCGGGTCTTTCCGTCCGCACATTTTACCATCAAGTGATCGCTACCAACAAGTTTTATGACCTGACCGTACATTTCGCCCTCTTGAGCGAGCACCATTTCTTTGAGCTGTGCTTCGTTCAAGACCTTTCTCTTACCCAAATCTATTCACCTTTTACTTGCCCTTCCTACGCAATAATCCTTTTGCCAGAAATACTATACATAATCCTTGCTTCCTTAAAACCTTGCTTGGTCGTTAGGCAACTGGGCCAGTATCCAAAGGCACCTAAAAGTTCTCAGATGTAATCTAGCTGGTTAGCTCTTACCGGAGAACGGACATGGTCCTCGTAGACTATTGGACGATTCCAGCTGTCCCCTATCCATTTGGCAAAAAGGTGTTTTTCATCCTCTGTAGCCGTTTCCTTTTTCCAAATTCGAAACTCCAGAATCGGTTTTTCACTTAACCGAGCATCAAGTTCCATGATTGCGCCGAGCCTTGCGATCATTAATCGTATTCGATCATCAGGTTTGCGATTTGACATGTAGAACGCAAGACGGCTCTTATCGATTCGCACACCATCAACGGAAATGATTTCATCAAAGGGAGATAACCCGCATAGCTCACCAGCATATGCAGAGAGGATGTTCGAAACTATCGTCTTTCCCGAATCCTCCTTCGTTTTTATGCCTAAAAATCCCTGCCCTTGAACGTACTTCTTGGGTGAAACCTGTAATCCAGCATAACCAAGATACTTTTCAAAGTCAACGTTTTCCCTGCCTTTTACACGATCCTCGAAGATCGTTTTGACTCCAGGACCGCCGACTTTTTCGCAGGCTGCTTGGAACTCTTCATCTGAGAACCCTCTGTTTTCCCTCACGAATGATTTTTCGTACACCGTTCGCATGACATCATCAAGACTTTTCTCAGATTGCGTGACTCGCCTGATTTCCATGTCTAGCATCCAGCCAATTATGGCGCCCTGAAGATAATATGAGGAGAGTACATTCGGAGAATTCTCGTTTTGTCTATAGTGCTTTATCCAAGCGTCGAAACTAGCTTCTTCGGCGCTTTGCCACTTCGCACCTGGCAGAACTCTAATCATGTCGATGTTAGTGGTAAATGCTTCCAGATACTCTGCGGTGCTGTAAATACCCGCCCGCCTAAGTAGCAAATCGTCATAGTACGACGTTACCCCTTCCGATATCCATAGCGATTTCGAATAGGTCTCCTTGGAATAATCAAAGGGTCCCAGGCCCGTCGGCCTCATCCGCTTTACGTTCCAGGCGTGGAAGAACTCGTGAGAAAATAGTGTCAGTAACTCGTGATATTCCTGCGGAGGTTCCAATCTGAAAACTGAGGCCAGACAGTGAGTGCTGTTCAGATGCTCGAGCCCGCCGAAACTATCACCCGTGAAATCAACGAGGAAAAGGTACCTTTCGTAAGGGATGTGTGAAAAAACTTTGGTGGTCGCCTGTACAATTTTTTGGATGTCGTTTACAAAACTCCTTTCATCAAATTTCTTGATCGAGAAAATAGAAA
>JAPCJU010000070.1 GCA_027886795.1 Nitrososphaerota archaeon
ATATTGCTGAGAAGGACTTTACCAGCGACGCCTGAGAAACAGACGCAATCGCCGTATGGTTAGCTACTCAAGGTCTGACAGTGTCGAGACCACACGACTCCGAAGTTCTGAATCGAGTGGCCTGAAAATATACTCGCCTTACTAATTGCCTCAGAAACTTTGTTTGATTGACCAAAGGATAAATCAAAAATCCCAATGGAAAATACTTCGTGAGGCGTATTGCCCCGTCTCCCGCGCTAAATACTTGCCTTGTTTCATTCGAGAGCTCAATCAGGTGAAACGAAGCCGCCATTCTCTGCTTTGACATGCTAGGTCTGGCGAGCTCGATCGCCTCCGGATCCTGCAAAGAGACGGGGACGATCTGCCCGCGGAGGTCTAGGCGCTTTACTATTTTCTTGAAGCTCGTACAGGGCCCGCAATCCGAATCATACAGGAGGTAAGTAACAGTCCTGGAATCTCGCTTCCTCGTCTTAAAGTCAGATTCGAAAGACATTAGGAGTCACAGAATTTGGGCGTCGTCAGTCTTTTTTTCTGAATAGCTGCGCCGAATTGTCAACTGGAGTAGCCAATCTCAAAATCTCGTCCTCTGAAACGGTTCTCTTTTCCCCCGAGCTCACTTTTTTGGCGTCGTAAACAAAGTCCAGCCCTACATTTCTGCCTTTTCCCGCCTGAAGCGGAGAGATGATTTCAAACTCGGTGGGCATTCCGCCTTCATCAACGATAACTAGATCGCCCTTCTTGAATTTGAATGATACCAATTTGACTCATCTATAGTGAAATATTCCGCAATTCTTACTTATATTGATATTCCGAAATTATCCTTGTACGAACCTGATTCCAGTTTGAGAAATCATTCCAAGTTATCAAACATCAAATCGAGATCGTTTGGAAAGAGTAGCAAAGCAGATCGGTTTATTCCATTCGACGATCGACTGAAGAATGCTATTAGTTATATATCGAAATTATGAGCTCGAAGTTCAAGCCCAAGAGAAAGCTTTCGTCTTGCACAAAACATAACCTTACCGCAGATCGTTTGGAGCACTTGTAATTTGTCTACGTCTGGATCAAAGCGGAAAAAGAAGCAAGATCCTTCGAAGCTCGCGTTATGGTATTCGAGATACTATCACGGTAAAATGCAGACTGCGCCTAAAGTTCCAGTAACGAGCCTAGACGATTTTTCAATCTGGTATACTCCGGGGGTGGCAGCAGTCAGTTTGGCGGTTGCGAAAAATCCAGATCTCTCTTTCGAACTAACAAACAGGTGGAACACGCTTTGCATTCTTACTGATGGTTCGAGAGTGCTCGGCCTGGGGGACATCGGCCCCGAGGGGAGCTTACCTGTCATGGAGGGAAAAGCGTTGATTTACAAATACTTGGGAGGGGTTGATGCGATTCCGATACCGGTTAACGCTCACGAGCCGGAAAAAATCATCGAGCTGGCGCGACATATCGAACCGGCTTTTGGGGCGATACATCTTGAGGACATTGCCTCGCCAAAGTGTTTCCAGATCCTTGATAAGCTGAAGGAGACCCTCAGCATACCCGTTTGGCATGATGATCAACAGGGAACCGCGGGGGTCATCCTAGCAGGTCTCTACAACTCTTTGACCCTTACCGGACGGAAAATCGGGGATGCGCGGATAGTTCTGATGGGAGCTGGAGCTGCCAATATTGCGGCTGCAAGACTGATGATTTCGGCTGGAGCAAGTCCCGGGAATCTCATTCTTGTCGATTCTAAAGGCATACTTCATTCGGAACGAGAGGATATGGATAGAATGATGCTTCAAAACAAATGGAAATATGAGCTTGCCCTAAAGACAAACTCCGAAAGGAGGACCGGGGGAATCGACGAAGCGGTAAAGGGCTCGGACGCGCTGATTGCAGCTTCAAAACCGGGTCCCCACACTCTCACGAAAGATACTCTCAGGAAAATGAACGATAATTCTATTCTCTTCGCGCTCTCAAATCCTGTGCCAGAAATCTGGCCGAGAGAAGCAAAGGAGGCAGGAGTAAAGATAATCGCGACAGGCAGATCAGATTTCCCAAACCAGGTCAACAACAGCCTGATCTTCCCTTCTATAATCAGAGGTGTTCTGGATGTAAGGTCGAAGAGCATTTCGGACGAGGTGATAATTGTTGGGGCAAAGGAGCTGGCAGCTTTCACGGTGGATGAAGGATCTATGAGCGAGGAGCACATCTTGCCAACTATGATGGACTGGGAAATTTTCCCGCTGGTGGCTTCCGCTGTAGGGGAGGCGTGCGTGAAACTCGGTCTCTCCCGAATAAGACTCACGAGAAAACAGTTACATAAACGCGCTCAGGAGATTATTGAAAAAACCAAGAAAATGATCGATAAACTCCAGGAGTCCAAATTGATTGAACCATTGCCTAGAGTAAGAGAATTACGGTGAAACAAGGTAAGAAAAGTTGTCGAAAAAAAATGAATTGAATGCGAACGTCGCGAAAAAGAAAGAGGCTGGAGAAGTCGTCATTCGCGACATAAAGACGGAGGAGATCGGACGGGCAGCGGAGCTGATAGCCAAGTTGAAGCGCCTTAACGGAGAATTCGATCCCTTGCTCAAAACTGCCGAAAAATTGGATGACGACGCCCTAAGAACTGTGAAGAAGGCGATGGCGAACGAAGACTCTGTAGTTTTGGTCGCTTCTTCGAGCGGAAGGGTTGTGGGCGTTGTCAAGGCAGACATAAAAGATCGGACCTACTACGAGCCGCGGATAGAGGGTGCCATAGTCGAGTTTTACATACTTCCCGAGTTCAGAAGAGGAAGCCTGGGAAGAGATCTACTCTCTAGCATCACCGACAGATTGAAGAAAAAGGGGGCAGAACTGATCACGGCAGAGTTTCCCAGCCAGAACGAGATAGCAAAGAGGTTCTATACGAAGCTGGGGTTCAGGTCGTTGACAAATGTTTATGCCAAGTCCGAATCCTGAGTCAGTTGCTTGAAAACCTACAATCTGTCTCGAACCAGCTGACCTTTATAATGAGGATGAGAGGATTCCATAGTTCTCAAATCGAAAAAATCAAGATGCCCAATACCACTAAATAAAAATAGTATTAGTTCGTGTTGATTCGTCGATGAGCCTAAGTTTCGGATACCCCGCGCCTCCGAAAATACACGACCCTCACATGTTTGCGTTTGGAGTCCTCTTCGGACTGGCGTTGATCATGTTTTCAACGCTGGTGGTCGACAAATTGGGCACGGCGGCTTTCAAGAGGGGATTTGCAAAGCCCTTTTACATAAAGGGGCACAGAATACACCACAATTGTATCTATTTTATCGTTCCATTACTCTACGGTCTGTTCCTCGGCTTGTTCTTACTCGGATATGTCCAACTCCTTTGGAGTTCACTATGGGATAAAGTGGCTTTTACTTTCATTCTTGTTGCAGCCACTTTGGCAGTGGATTTCATCGGGGACAAGTACTGGCCGAAGATTCGAAGAGATGTCATCCTCCATCATGAGTGGATCTACGCAGTCCTGCCTGCCTACGTCTTCACGTATGTCGTTAAAGTCATAATCTGACGTTAGTGAGCTCTCCCATTGCTGTCAGAATAATACGGAACATATTCTAGAAATTAGAAGGAAATTTCATTCAGATAGAAAGCTCTCCCAGGAATAGACTGATGATATCTTTGTCCTGTGAGATCTGATCCGGGGTTCCTTCGAAGACATTTTTACCCTGAACTAAAACGATCCCCTTATTCGCCAGACTGAGAGCTTTGCGAGCATTTTGCTCCACGAGTATGAGAGTAACGCCCAATTCTTCCCTAATTTGCACTAAACTCTTGAAAAGCTGATCGGCGACCATCGGTGCGAGCGCTGCTGTTGGTTCATCTAGGATTAGGAGCCTTGGTGCTGCCATGAGAGCCCGTCCGACCGCAAGCATTTGTCTCTCACCACCACTCAGGAGTCCTGCTTTCTGCCTAGCTCTTTCTCGTAATATCGGAAATAATCCTGTGACTCTTTCTCTGAGATCGGCTTTTCTTTCTCTCGCTGTGATGCCACCGAGTGTGAGATTGTCGGATACTGTCAAGTCGGAGAAGACATTTGCAACTTGAGGAACAAAGCCTAATTTCATTTTAGCGATCTTCTCCGGACTGGACTTGGTTATGTCGACACCCTCGAACAAAATCTTGCCTTCGAACACCTTCGTTAGCCCCATTACTGTCTTGACTAAAGTGGACTTGCCTGAACCATTAGGGCCGACGATCGCGACGAGGTCCCCCGAATTTACTTTGAACGAAATATCTTGAATGATGGCGAGCTTCCCGTAACCCGAGAATACATTAACTGCTTCTAGCAAGAGATAGGTGGCTCCTCATCAACTTCCAAGATACGCATCGATGACGTTCTGCTTCTTTACGATCTCGTCCGGCTTACCAGAGGCGATAATCCTGCCTTGGTGCATTACGAAAACAGTATCGACGTGCCGGAAGAGCACTTGGAGTCGGTGCTCTATTATGAAGAAGGTAGTCGCGTTCTCGACTCTCTCTTGGGATATGCTTTGAAAAATATCCTGTGCAAGTCGGGGTGCGACCCCTGCGGTGGGCTCGTCCAAGAGCAACAACTTAGGCCTGCCCATGAGGACGGTTGAGAGCTGGAGCAGTTTCATCTGACCGCCTGATATTTCGTTCGAGTGGCTTCCGAAGAGCTTCTCGATCTCAAGAGAGGTCATCTGAGATTTAGCTTGCTTCGCGATTTCCATCTCTTGGGGTTCCCATCTCCCGGGGAACGGGGCATTAAAGGGACTTTCACCCTTTTGCCCCTTTCCGCCAGTCATAGTATTCTCAAGAACAGTCATCCCCGTGAAAAGTCTGGGTGTTTGAAACGTCCGCCCTAGACCTAAGGCAAATCTCTTGTGAGGAGAGAGATTGTCTAGGCGTACACCCTGAAAAGCTATCGAGCCAGAGTTTTTCTTTTCAACGCCGGAAATTATGTTGAAGAGAGTCGACTTGCCTGAGCCATTTGGCCCAATCAATCCGGCAATACTTCCTCTTTTGATCGATAGCGACACTCCATCGACTGCCCTAACCCCGCCAAAGGAGCGCGAAATTCCTTCAAGGGCGAGAATAGAATCTTCGTCGCTCATTTAGTTCGAGAGGAACCTCCTGAAGTATCAGAATCAACGAGGGAACTATCTGTTGCTACTTGGTTCGACTGAACTTCTCCCTGCTTTGATCCCTCCGTTAAAGATTCAGTAACGGGTTCTTTCTTGCCTTGGGCCTTTGAAGCTCCAAAATCAAACAGCGTGTAGGCTTTTGTCTTAATTCTCGTTTCCGGAAAGAGTCCTTTCTGTCGAAACACAAGGAGCAAGATGAGAACAACGGATTCAACCATGTAGCGAGCATAAATTAGAAGGCTGGGATTAAAGTTAGGAAACCAGCCCTCCATCAAGACGCCGAGGACTAGGGAGCCTCGGTCGAGCATAGTTATTACAAAAGCTCCCACTAGGAGACCGCGGTTGTTTGCGTAACCCCCGAGTATCATCATTACCCAGATGCTGAACGTCACGGCTGGAATGTAATCGTCGGTGACCGCGGTGCCAATGTAGTAAACGTAGAGAGCACCTGCAAGCCCAGCCATTATGGAACCTATTATCATGATTTGCTTTCTCACCTTGCTTACGTCCTTCCCCAGCGATTCTGAGGCAACTTTGTCGTCCCTTATCGATTTTAGCAGCCTCCCATAAGGAGAATTGCCAATCCTCTGAGCAATTAAGAAGCATGCAATTGCGAGTGCGAGAACTATTCCGGCGTACAGCCCAGAAGGCACTTCCGCCTGGAGGACTTGTGAACCGGGAAAATATTTTTCAATCCAGTTCAATGGATTCACGATTCCGGCAAGTCCGTTGAATCCGCATCCAACTTGCTGAGTATTCTGAACGAAGATTCGAAACATCTCTCCCGCGACAAGCAATATCATCGATAGGAACCACTCTTCCTTGACTCTAAGGGCAGGATATGAGACAACTAGTCCAATGATTCCGCCGGCCGCCATGGAAAAAATCAACGCGAGTACCCAGACTGACACACTGATTACGGGATCAGCGATTGCGATTGCTTCTCTCTGTACGAGTGATGAAACATCGCAAATGTTTCCAGTTGCCACGCCAGCAAGCATCGGGAGTAAGTTTGCGGCTATTGTTCCGGCAACATATGCTCCAATCGCGTAGAATAGTACCTGTCCAAAATTGGGTTGACCTGCGTAGCCGTACTCGAGGTTCAAACTGACGCCGAGCATCGAGTAGATCCCGTACACTGTAGTGAAAGCTATTGCAAATCCAACATAGTCAAAACTCATGACTCTTCCCCACACCTAATGAATAATTTTTTTCGGAGATCTACTTCTCTGGTTTGACTCGGTTATCGAAAGTAGTCACTGAATTTTGCTTTCTGCTCGGCCTAAGCTTTCGGAGTAGTGTTATTCCAGTCTGTGCGTTTGGAGCAAGTCCTGTCGGCCTTACCAGCAGAATAACTACTATCAGAGCAAAAGGCAACAAAGGTTGGTACCCAAAAGAAAGTCCAAAGGAGTAATGCAGGAAATCCAT
>JAPCJU010000071.1 GCA_027886795.1 Nitrososphaerota archaeon
ATCGCTCAGGGAATTTTTGGCCAAATATGGACGTTTTGATTGAGCCGGTCGTGTCAGCTCCCACAACGACGATTTCCTTCTTTTCAGATCCAAGTCTTGCGAGAGTTTCTCCGTAAGCATCCCTCATTGAAGCCATTTTTGGTTTTTCCAGTTGAGCGAAGATATCATCCGTCATTATTCTAAACATCTCCCACCAGAGTTTTTAATTCTTTTAGGGCGCTTTCCGGATCGGCCTGGCCGAATACAGAGTTTCCAGCCACGAGCACAGTCGCGCCTTTTTCGCTGAGCATCCTCGCGTTGCTCTTATCCACGCCCCCATCAACTTCAATTTCTGTTTGAGTTCCAAACATTTCGCGGGCCTTTGCCACTTTCGGAATTACTTCTGGCATGAACTTTTGACCAGAGAATCCTGGATTTACAGTCATAACAGTTACTAGCGAGACATCCAGATCATCCACATCCAAAGATTCGAGTTTAGTCGCGGGTTTTATTGCAATTCCAAGCTTTGCTCCATACTGTTTGGTTTGTTTTCCTAGGCGAACGAGTTTTTCGTGATCGACTGCCTCGGCATGCACCGTAAGAAAATCACCACCGGCTTGTAGAAATTTTTCAGACAAAATCTCTGGATCTGAAAGCATGAGATGACAATCAAGAGGGATCTTCACCACTTTCCTGATCGCCTTAACTGCAGCAGGCCCAAAAGTTAGATTTGGCGCAAAGGATCCGTCCATAATGTCAACATGAATCCAGTCTGCCCCCCACTCTTGGAGGCGAAGTGCTTCGCGCGAGAGGTTTCCATTATCCCCCGCAGCGATTGATGGCGCAATCCTCACCATGGCTACTTCATGTCTTTGATGATGCGGTTCACGGTTTCTCTGTCCGGAACCTTTCCGTGATATTCGGGAGACCATTCCATGAACTCGACCCCCTTTCCTTTGGTCGTGTGCGCGATGATCACAGTCGGCCTATTTCGCATTTGCCTTGCTTTCTCAAACGCCCCCAGAATCTGGTTGAAGTCATAACCATCTACTTCGAGAACGTTCCAGTTGAACGCCTTCCATTTGGAGTTAAGCGGTTCGATGGGCATGATCTGCTCAGTGAGACCGTCCTGCTGGATACCATTTCTATCAACCACCGCGGTGATGTTTCCCAGTCCGTATTTTGAAGCGCACATCGCGGCCTCCCAAATTTGGCCCTCCTCCATTTCGCCGTCTCCCATCATGACGAATACTCGATAATCCTTCTTGTCAATCCTGGCAGCAAGTGCCTCTCCAATCGCGACTGACAGACCAACTCCCTCAGATCCGGCGCACATTTCAACTCCAGGAGTCTTTTTCGTATCAGGGTGACCCTGGAGCATACTGTTTATTTTTCTGAGAGTCTTTAATTGTTCTATAGGAAAATATCCCTGCTGCGCTAAAATAGAATAGAGCAAAGGTGCAGCGTGACCCTTCGAAAGGATGAACCGGTCCCTGTCCGGCCATTTGGGATTTTTCGGATCATGCCTCATCACAGAGTAATACAACGCAACTAGCAGCTCGACCGCTGATAAAGAGCCTCCTGGATGTCCGGATTTAGCTTCGGCAAGCGTCTCCAGAATCAGTTTTCTGGTCCTGTTTGAAATCTCTTCGAGCTCCTTCACCGATTTGGTGTTGTCCCGTTCAGCCATCAATCTACTGCTCTAACACTCCTACTGTACCCGGCCCATGATTCACTATTGAACCTAACGCCTAACCGGAACTTGAACGACCTGGCTGAAAATCTTGTCTGCAATATCCAGGTTCTGCATGATATCCTTAGAACTGACGACTATGGTTCCCGCTCGCTGTCCACGGATCGCTGCTGCGAGGTTACTCAGCGCCGCTCCCTCAAATGCATTTGCTCCTGAGGCTATAGCTAACGAAAGAACTGATGTCATTGCATCTCTTACACCTACGGGTCTAGCAAACTCGTTAGGCGGCAACATCGGCGGGATCGTTGTCATGTTATTCTGCTCGAAGACCGTAATCCCTCTTTCCGACCTTGTAAGTATGATTGCCCTACATCCCAACCTTGTCGTCAGGTTGGTAGCTATGTTTCTCAACCCGGTCTCATTTAACACGGAAATTCCCGTTGCGATGCTCGCTTCGCGTTCGTTTGACTTTACGTAATCGACGCCACGGAAGTCAAGGTAGTGCTTTACCTTGGGTTGTGCGATAATTTTCTTTCCCGCAGTTTTGGCAGAGGCGACGAGAGCATCGATAAGGTAGGAAGTCACAGTCCCTTTGTCGTAGTCAGCTATCGCGACGAGATCACTTTTGGCGATGAACGCATCGGCATGCTTCAGTAATCTGTCGCTCAGTTCAAAATCAATGTCGGACCTTATTTCACGGTCAACACGAAGGACTTGAAACCCGTTAACGACATACCTAGTCTTCAGGGTAGTTGGACGCTTGAAGGTCTCGATGCCTGAAATTTCCACCCCAGCCTCGGAAAGAGCCTTTCGAATCCATTCTCCCTGCGGGTCATCGCCAACGAAACCCAATATCTCGGCGCGGCCCCCGAGAGCCACGATGTTGTTTGCGAGGTTTCCCGCACCTCCGAGACTCAGTTTTTCCCCCTGAAGGTCCCCGACGGGCACAGGCGCCTCTCTTGAGATCTTTCTCGCAAGAATAGACTGGTAGCGGTCGACCATCAAGTCTCCCACAACCAGGACAGACTTTCCGTTAAACTTGGAGACTATCTCTTGCAGTCTTGATTTCTCGAGTAGCGCCAAATGTCAGGTCAAAAGCTACGCGGCCGGAACCCGATTTAAAGATGACCTCGTATTATTTCCAAAAACTTTTGAAAAAAGATCGTGAGAAATGATGTCTGGTCAGTATCGTCGCGAGTTCTTCATACTCCCAGAGGAGCTTATTCTAGTCCGGGATCAGTCTGGGACGGCGATTCACTTCATCCCGAGGAGTCTTTTTCTTGCTAAGATTTAGGAGTTGCGGCTGCTTCAGTTTCCATATTGAGCCAGAAATCAAGATTGAATTCTTCCTTAGAACCTGCGCGCCTCTGATGTCGGTCTTTACAACAAAACCGCGAGCATTCTGGAATAGAAATTTCGAATTTGGGGGAAGTAGGTCGGGGTGCGATTTCAAAAGGACGTACCTCTTCTTGGGCCTCATTCTATCAGATCCTCGTACTCTCGTTTCATAAAGGCATGCCCTCCGAATCTTTTCTTCGGTTTTATTTTTACCCGGATTGGCTCTTCCTCGGAAAGGAAAATCTCGTTATCCTCGAGCAACTGCCGATCTACTCGAAGGTACAGAGAGTCATGCTCATCTATTGATTTCTCGAGCTCGGAGAGAAGTTGAATTCGGGAATTTTTCGATAAATGGGAAAAGATCGTGCTTGCGACGATTTGCGCTCTTTGCCCGATTACGTGTCCCTTCACCGACTCTATTTGGTTTCCAAAGTACCCATGCATTTTTTCAGTCATGAATTCGTCTTCATGGATGCCGAGCTTTTCAATCACCAATTTCATCAGCTTCTCATAATCTTCAGTCGAATGGACCAGAAAAGCTACAGTTACAGACGAAAACTCCATTTCTAGTTTTTCTTCCGAGGCTTGTTTTTCAGTCGAAAGTTTTGGCACTAAAAATTGATATCTGTCGCCGGAATTAGATCTATTCGGTTGCGTCTTGTCCAATCGCAGATCACGCCTAAAGGGTCTAAAAGTTGAAGATATTTTGAATGAAGAATTGCGCAGAGAGATGGGAGTGGAGGAGGACCCTCAAACAGGAAAGTTAAGGATGAGTCAGAGGTTTTCCCAAATCAACGAATGGGAGGACATCATGCATTCGGTTTACGAACTTCCAATTGAGCTGGAGGGTTATTCGAAGAAAATCTCCGATCTGGAATCTTTGAAGGAACTAGTGGACAGGCTCTCTAGACAAGATTTTGACAACGTAAAGAGATCAGAAAGTCGGAAAAAACAGCTGAAACAGTTTGTCAGGACGATGAATATGTACTACAACCTTGTCTTCACCAAGGGTTCTGACAAGATTGGATACGGCGTACTCATTTACTTCCCGAATTTGAGCAAAGACGCTGAAAGAAGTTCCGGGATTGTTTTGGTCGAGAAGAAATTTACAAGGAAGGGCAAATCCGAAACAAAATTTGAGCGTGCCAAGTTCGATGACTTTCTGATCGAAGTCAGACCGTATATCGAGATCTTGGGAGACCTCTATAGAAAGGACAAGAAAACGGTGAGGAACCTGAGTTCTTGATATGCCTGGGAATTGAAAGTACTGCTCACACCTTCGGTGCAAGTGTTTCAGAACTAACTTCAGAACCAGTCTCCTTCCGGATAATTTCTGACTGCAAAGACGTTTACAAAGCGCCTCAGGGTGCGGGAATTCACCCAAGAGAGGCTTCGAGGCATCACGAGGAAACGTGCTCCGGCGTTGTAGAAAATGCACTTGCAAGCGCAAAGACAGGTATGAATGAAATCGATTTCATCGCGTACTCCGCTGGTCCGGGTCTGGGGCCATGTCTCCGAGTTGGGGCGGTGGTTGCAAGATCGCTAGCGTCGTATTTTTGTAAACAGATCGTTCCAGTGAACCACGCAATCGGCCATATCGAGCTCGGGAAGTTATTGCTGGGTCTCGACGATCCGTTGGTCTTGCTGATTTCTGGCGGCCACACTGTGATTACTGCGAGAAGTGCTGAGGGTTGGAGAATATTCGGAGAGACGCTAGATTTGACCGTCGGTCAGCTCCTCGATCAGTTAGGGCGACATTTTGGAATGAGTTCTCCCGCGGGACCTAAAATTGAGGCTCTTGCTAGCCAGTTGAATGGGCAGGCAGATGTCGTCGGTATGCTGCCCTACACGATTAAGGGAAACGACGTATCTTATTCCGGATTACTGTCTTCTTCAAAGGATGCTTTTTCGAAGGGTATTTCGCAGGAATCGGTCTGTTTCTCGGTCCAGGAAGTAGCTTTCGCACTTCTGACTGAGGCTACTGAGAGAGCACTTGCGTTCACCGACAAGGCTGAACTTCTGGTAACGGGTGGCGTTGCGGCCAACCAGAGACTTTCTGGTATGCTGAAAGATATGTGTGGTTCTAGAGGCGTTAAGTTAGGAGTGATTCCGAGACAATATTCAGGAGACTGCGGCTCGCAGATTGCTGCTGCAGGTTTCCTCTTTTACAATGACGGACAATCGGTGCCAGTTAACAAAGCGTTCACACGACAATCTTGGAGAATAGATCGGGTCAACCTTCCTCGAAGCAAGTTTGGTTAGATCAGTATGCTGGAGATTAACCATTTTTCACCTGTTGAAGGAGCGGAAGCTAGGATCGAGCTTATTGACTGGTATGACAGACCGGCAATAAGAAAACTGAGATTAAGCAAGAAATATCGAAACCAGATTCTGGACGAGACGCTCCGCTCGAGAAGAACAAAGGAGGAAGCGGAGATACTCCATTCTTCAAAATTGGCGCAGGTGGACTGCCCAGAGATTTTCTTTGCGGATCCAAAGACTTCAGAGCTAGTGATGGAATTCATTCCAGGTTCCTTGCTGAAAGATTATCTGGCTTCTGGTCTTCAAAGAGCAAAGCTGTTCAAATCACTTGGTAAAATGGTTGCTAGACTTCACAAAAAGGGAATCATACATGGAGATCTCACTACAAAGAACGTTATCTTGTCACAGGAGAGAATGGTTTTGATAGACTTTGGGCTCTCATTTGTTTCGGACAGGTTGGAGGACAAGGCCGAAGATCTTCATCTCTTGAAGCAAGCCTTGAAAAGTTCCTCGCCGGCAAATATCGCAAGCAGAGATTTTGAAAATGTGATGTCGGGATATCAAAAGGAAATTGGAGAAGCATTTACGAAGAGCCTTCGTAAGCAGATTTCGAAGATTGAACTGAGAGGGAGGTATGCCAAGGTTGACTGAATTTTTCTTTTTAACAAGTAATGATCACAAAATTGAGGAAGCGCGGGCCGCGGTTTCTCAATACAACATCGAAATCTCAAAGTTTGAAGAGTTCAGGAAACTCGAAATTCAGCATGTGGATCTAGAGGAAATCGCGAATACTGCTCTCGCGCAGATAATTCAAAAGACCTACAAGCCCGTCTTTGTTGAAGATTCTGGATTATTCATTCATCATCTCAACGGTTTTCCCGGGCCCTACAGTTCGTATGTCTTTGAGACACTCGGAGTTGAAGGAGTTTTGAAACTGATGCAGGAAGCAAAAACAAGAAAGGCGGAGTTTCGATCTTCAGTAGCTTTCGGAATGAATGGCAAGTGGCTCGCTTCATTTTCTTCTGCAACTGAAGGGACAATTCAACCCAAATCAAGAGGAACGAACGGGTTTGGTTTCGATCCAATTTTTATTCCAATGTGGACTTCGAAGACGTTCGCGGAAATGGAACTAAAAGAAAAGACGGTGTACTCTCATAGGGCAAAGGCAATATCGAAACTGGCTCTCTGGTATCTCAATGAGTCAAAGAGGAATTTGGATCTGAAACTGAAAGATACAGAGGAC
>JAPCJU010000072.1 GCA_027886795.1 Nitrososphaerota archaeon
AAGGTTGGCTCGATTACTTCATAAGTCGTGACGTTTGATTGCGCACGAATTGCAACGTTTCCGAATGGAGGGTTCACTTCATAAAAATCCCTAAGGACAGCTTCCGACGATTCGTTGAAACTACGCGAAGACAGGGTAGAGGTGCGGGCGATCGATTTCGCTTTCTCGCCAGGATCACTCGAGTGGTCGCTCAACGATGAAAGTACACTCTCCCCGCTAGGAGAACATGCATCGGCCCACTCAGATCGTTGAAACCATAATCGAATCTAGGAAAAATCCGTAAAATTTTTGCCATTATTCCTTGATCGAGATCGCGATCCGAAATATTAACCTGCTTACAGTCTCACGATTGGTTTGAGCTTCCTCGTGCGAACCGTTCTGTTGATTTGAGTACGTACTCCATATCCTTCACCGCGGTTTTTCCCCGACCGTCAAGCATCTCGTCCAATTCTCTCCTTGCCGACGAGATGTGTTGAATGGTTTCTGAAGAGAGTCGATTGACTACCTGAATTGTCTCCGACAGGCTGAATTTTCGGTTGTATGCTTGCTCGAGCACTTTTTTCGTGCTCAACAAAGCATTGTATACCTCAAGGTCTACTCGTATGCTTGTGTACCTGTTTTGCATTATTTCTGGCATAGTTTCTATGCAGTCATGGTTATAGAATCAAATCATATAAGGTTTGTATGCAAGCAAAAAATGCATCCAAAAGTCAAGTTAGATGACGGCGTAGTCGTCACGATAATAGATCTCCCTGCAAGGAACGGAAAGCTGGCTAGAGTTCTAGGTAGAGTGACCCGCAGATACATGATCGAACTCTTCGAGACCGGGGAAAAACTGGTTGTTGAGAGATCCCAAATTCGGAAGAATGCAATGCACCATCTGAACAATCCCCAGCATCGCGAAACGATCGGCTAGACAATCGGAATTAGTCCTAATCTTCCAGTAGCTTGCGGATCGGTAATCACTCCGTGAAGCACCGATAGCGGTTTTACCGTAAACATAACGGGAGTGCCGTGTAACATTTCTAGTTTTGTGTCAGTGTCACAAAATGCCTTGAGTTCCGGCAAAAGTCTTGCGCCGGGACTAACAATCTGAATTCTGATGTTTCCTCTGCTCTTCAATGTCGCCACGGATTCGGTAAGATCTTTCGAAACGGCCTCGGCGCCGTAGAGCCCCTCCATTGCGTCTTGAACGCCAACGATCAGGATCGGTTTGTTTGGAATTCTCTTTTGCAGTTCCTCCTGCTTTGCTATTATGAGTTGCATATCTGACTTTAACTCTCCTTGCAACGAGGACGATTTTGCAGCCACAGACGATTCGTAACTCAAAACAGTAATGGATCTCTCTATCGTCTCTTCGGAGAGATTAGGAAGAATTCCAGATAATTCCACTTTCGAAACTCCGACGAACGGTATGTATAGAATACCGTGACCCGTATTTACAAAGTTTGAAATTAGAGTGCGAAGGAAAAGTGCCCTGACATCGGTCGGAACATCGTTGTCTACTTCAAGTAGGTTGAAGCTTCCTCGCCTAAATCCTCCCAATATGTCATCCAGAGATGCACAGCCGGTTGAGTAAACGTTTAGTTTTGGTTCAATTGGTGCACCTACTTGCTGATCAGACCCAGGTTTCTTCGAGCCGTTGAACGGGGGCAGGTATCTGAACTTCCCAAGATCCAATGTGAAGAGAAACCTCGATTGCACGATGCTTACTCCTCTCAATTTCTTTAGCTCTATTTCTCGAACTACTCTCCCTTCGTGGAACTTCCTTCGTAATACGACTACACCATCCAAGAGGTAATCGAGATCGGTCTGTTCCCGCCTCTCGGTCACCACGACAAATCTGGCGTCATAATCCTCGACGAGTTTCGAAATTTCCTCAACACCAAGAGTGTGTGACTCAAAGAAAAGGCCCTCCCAGCTGTCTAACACTACAAACGGATTTGAGACCTGTTCGAGATATTGACGGAGACCGGAGATCGCTCGAACCCCATCCATCCTTCTCGAGTCCTGGAAGCCAATTTGCTGCTCCTCAAGCCTCGGTACAGTCCCGTACTTTCCCTGCACCACTTCAAAATGAGGCTGATGGCTCTTCAATGTCTTTGCTGATAGTCTTGTTGACTGGTAGACTGACTTGAACCCATTCTTCGAGTGATAATCCAAGAGCTGCAAGACTAAAGACGTCTTGCCGGTTCCCGGATCTCCTCTGATCAAAACTGATCGCCCTCCCGTCGCGAAAAAATCAAGCAAGTACGTGGAAGCTACTTCCAGAGAGGAAGTGTCTTCTCCACTCTCGGGAGGAGCTTCAGTCTGCTGACTTTTCTGGACAGATTGCCTTCTTGAGAACCTATCATCACTCATACTAGACAACATCCTCCAAAATTTGAATGGAAACTAAATTACCGGAACGCAAGTCAACTGATCTAAGCTGGCCTCATTCGCCGATATAAATTAGTATTCCAGAACGGAAGGCGATTGACTTAACACAGGATTTAGAAAGCAAGTTAGAAGAGACCTGTAAGAGTCTCATCAAAAAGACGTGGGTAATCAACTCTCAAAATGATTTTTGGCACGATTAGCTATAGCGTGTATTCCATCAATTTTGTCCTAGCCTCCGTTATGCTCCTTTTTACTTCCTACCTTGACCTAAAAGATCGTGAAGTGCCGGACAAAGTTTGGCTCATCTTTGGCGGCATTGGTGGAGTTCTTCAAGCGTACGAAGTCCTGAATGGCGAGACAAATCTCGTTCAGCTTGTTATCGCGGTGATACTCGGTACGGTGGTGGGAATGGGTCTGTTTTTTTTCGGATTTTATGGTGGAGCTGATGGTAAAGCCCTGATCGTTCTCGGATTGCTCGTGCCGCATTTCAACCCGATGATCGGATTGTATTCGATTGCTCCTCTAATGATTCTAACGAATGGAGTTTTGATTTCAATTCTGCTTCCGGTGGGCTTGCTAATTTACAACACGATATTGCTCGTCAGGAAAAGGCCGATTTTCGAAGGTTTTGAGGAACCACTCTACCGGAAAATTCTTGCATGCCTTCTAGGATACAAACAGACTGGAAAGCAAAGAGAATTCCAGTTTTCGATGGAAAAAACAATCCACCGCGAGGACGGAACTGGCGAAGATGCGAAAAAGTTCGATTTCTCGTTGATCCAGGACGACTTTGAAACGAAAAGTGGCACTTGGGTTACGCCCGGAATACCATTGCTGGTGTTCTTCACAGCAGGCTATTTCGCGTTGCTTTTCTACGGCGACCTTGTGATAGGTCTGATACAGTTTTTTTCAAGACTGTTCGGGTTTTGACGCTTGCAGAAATCCTAAATTTCGTACGTTAACTTCTTTTTCTTGGATTCGGGCTCTTCCTCTTGGTCCTCAGGCTTCTCACGAGTAATCATCTCTTTTGCGGCAGACAGAAGAACCCCGAGAACAAGTAGGAAAAACGCGCCGTTGACGATAGTCGATGCGACCACGACACTGCTTGTGTTAACTGCAGTAGCATTGACAGCTATTTGCGTCACTAGGACGGCGATGCAGAAAACAGCCGTAGCCACCCTCCAAGGGGCGGTAATGAACCAATCCTTCTCGAACGCCAGACCAGCGGCAACGAAACAGAGAACGGCTCCAACGGCGGTGTAAGTCGAACCTTCTTGGAGCCCCGCCACCAGCGCAAAATAGATGCCGGTAACAATGAAAATAATATTTGGGATCTTTACGAGCTCCTTGCTGGCCGACAACTGAAAATCAAGCAAATCGGCTCAAAATCGGCCTTAAAGCGTTTATCCTGAAAGCTGAGAATGCTTCGAATCATTGAGAATAGACCCGGATAATCAAGAAATTCAGCAAGTTGTAACAAAGCACTTATTGAACCTCGACTAATTTCATTTTGGTCAAATTTTCAAGATGTTCAGCGGAGAAGCTGAGATTCAAGCCAGGAGAAAGACGCTTGCAGTTCTTCAAGATGAAGTGAGGCGCGTACTCGACGCTTCGAGAGAACTAGTGCAATTGTACGGCGCACTTCAGAAAAACGATACCGCGGCGATGCAAGGATCGGTTGAGCGGGTACGGAAAGCTGAAGAAGACACAGAACAGCTTCGTAGAATGTTAACTCGTGAACTCGCTGAAATAGGCACGATGATGATTAATCGGGAGGATTTTTTGCGAACAGCCTATAACGTAGAAGAAATGTCTGGCTATATCGCAGGTGTTGCATTCAAGATTTCTCAAATGAAATATTCTAGCGTGAAAAAGGCAGGAATCGCGGACGACCTCCGCGATCTGATTGACATGAGCGTTGAATCCGTTCAAAGATTAAACGAAGTAGTACGTGCTCTTGCCATAAATCCGATTCATGCCATCGATCTTTCGAACTCTGTTCAGAAGCTAGAGCGACAGGTTGACGACAAATACAGAGTCCTCACATCCAAAATAATGTCGGAGATCGATTCTTTCAAGGAGCTACTTTTGCTCAGGGACATTGTCCAAGGGATCGAAGATCTCGTTGACAATTGTCTCAGCGCAACGGACTCGATAACGATACTTGCACTCGGCCTGTGATTCTTTTCTAGATGCGAGCGGAACTCATAGAGAACAGACTCGTAGTCTGGGACATCGAAGATTCACGGAAACTTTTTTCCTCTGGATTCTTCGGCAAACCGATCGGCATACCCAAGCCTAGGCAGAATGAATTCGAAGTTCCAATTATCTTAGACCTCTTCGAGGGGTACTACTTGTCCGATAAATCAGAGATCCAAATTTTTCAGGACGGGAAAAAAGTCAACCGTGAGAAGCTTGAGAAAATCTGCAAAGAGGCAGTCTTTCAATTCAAGGAAAAACTTGCCGTCTACACAAAACTCAGGGAAGCGGGTTTCGTTGTTACGCCGGGTGTAAAATTTGGAGCAGATTTTGCGGCTTACGAGCGCGGGCCAGGGCTTGATCATGCGCCATATTTGGTCAGAGTCTCAATTCCCTCAAACAAGATGACAGCGACGGACATTGTTCTCGCGGGCAGGCTCGCGACAACAGTGAGAAAACAGTTCATCATCGCCGTTGTGGATATTGTCAAGGATGAAGTATCTTTCGTGGGGTTTGATTGGTGGCGAGCCTAAAATTCAGACTTGAACCGGAATTTTCAGGTTCTCTTTAACACTGTTTAGAACTATGCTTGTAACTGCCCGCTCCACAAAGTCCATGGCAAGTACTTCTTTGATGAACTTGTCCATAGATGCAGGGGTCAAAAACTTCGCGACCATCGCGATGTCAAAATCTCCTGTGATATCATAGACAAGGCCGACATTGTCGAACTTTGCAAGTTTTGTTTCCACATCCTTCAGATGCTTGCCTTTTGCCTGCAGAAGAATTAGGGCAGTAATAGAATACCCCAGTTTTGAATAATCGACTTCCACGGAAAATCCCCGAATAACGTTGGATTCTTCCATCTTTTTCACTCGTGACTGTACCGTACCGACTGCTACTTTCAATTTCCTTGCGATATCACGAAAACTCGATCTGGCATCTGCTTGCAAGGCTCGAATGATTTCCAGGTCTAGTTGTTCTGGATGCACCTCCGTGATTTGCTTTTTCTCCGTGTGGAGCTTTTGGACGGACAAATTGTTAGTCCAGCTATCCTGAGCATATCATCAATTGTCCAATTTAACGGTATCTGAATAGACAACTGTATGCTCCCATTATTCTTAAATAATTTCTTTGTCAAGATTCTCTCAATTCGGTGTTCATTCGTCAATTGCCATATTCTAGAGAAGGGGGCAAACTGAAAAAGAGGAAATTTACGCAGTCTGATGTTCTATCCAGAGTCCAGGAAGAAAAAGTCCGTTTCATTGATCTTCAATTTACAGACGTTCCCGGGAGGTTGCAGCATGTTACTATTCCGGTTGAATCTCTTGATGAAGACTCATTCATGGACGGAGTTCCCAAACTTGATGGAAGCTCGATTCGGGGTTTTACTGACATCCATGAATCAGACATGGTTCTAATTCCAGTACCTGATTCTTATGGAACGCTTCCTTGGACGAGTGATTCTCTGAAGACCGGGCGAATGATATGCGATGTTTCACGCGGTTTCGGAATGGGTAAGTTCGTCAGAGACCCGCGTTGGATCGCCCTCAGGGCTGAGGAGGAAGCGAAAAAGCAGGGATTCGATACGACCTACTGGGGACCAGAAATTGAATTTTTTGTATTCGATAAAGTTACCTGGGACGTCGCCACCCCTTATGCTACACAATCTTACAGTATCTACTCAAGAGAGGCAGCGTGGAATCCAGGGACCGGCTCCAACAACAGCCCTCCGATTAGATTCAAGGAAGGTTATTTCCCTGCAACTCCGCAGGACTCGCTTCAAGACTTCAGAAGCGAATGCGTCAGTGTATTGGGAAACTGCTTCGGTATCATTTCCGACGCGCATCATCACGAGGTTGCAACAGCCGGCCAGTGCGAAATTGACATGCGTTATGACACGCTC
>JAPCJU010000073.1 GCA_027886795.1 Nitrososphaerota archaeon
ACCGGCATGATCGAAAGCCGTGAGATCTTTACGAGCAAGAAATCTTTGAACCTTGGGCTGGCCTTTATTTCATGGAGACTAACAGGATTTTGCAATTTTTTCACGGGGCCAACTTTTACCCCGATATCTTTGGATGCTGAAACCTCACCCTTTTCGTTGGAATAGGCGTCGCCGAGCGCCTTCATGATTCCCACGACAGACTTGTCATCGCCCGTTTGATAGAAAAATATCTGATCGCCTTTTTTCACTTGTCTGAGATATTTTAGTGCAAGATTATTCTTTACTCCTTCCCAGGACGTTTCTCGATCCCGTACCAAATCATCGTACGAATAGCTTTCCGGTTCTTCCTTGAATAGCCAGAGCATTTTATCACTCTTCTTGAATTGATACGTCTGAATGATTGTAGGACTTTTGCTAATTTATCAACAAGTCGGCAAGGTCCCTAACTGCCGAATGTTTCAGTTCCTGGGGAGTCATTTCTTTCTTCTCCCAAGCAGCCTCGAGTTCAGGATACTTTGCAATCTCCTTCTGACCAAATTTTATCGCCCCGTCATGGATTGGAAAGAGAAGGGACTTGTACCAACCAAGTATCGGGTTGATTTCAACATCTCCAGGTGAGCAGAAGGTCTTCTTTATTTTTGCCTCAAGCGAGTCTTGTGTCTCGTCCAGGTTTATAGTATTCCCGAATGACTTGCTCATCTTTCGTTTTCCGTCCGTACCTTGCAAAATAATTTTAGCGTGGATCGCAACCGGTGTGGAATAGCCTAATTTCTTCAGATTCTCGATAGCCAGAACGTGAACCTTTCTCTGATCTATCGCGCCGACTGCGACGTTTACCCCCAGCTCTCCGATATCCAAAACCTGCATCAGCGGATAGATCAACGACGAGGTCATCCTGCTCACGGACAGTTTGCTAATTTCATCCATGCTCTTCTCAGCTTCGGTGAAATTAATCACCCGTGACAACCTGAGCATCTGGATAAAGTATTTCTGATCTTCAAACTCTGTTCCGAATTTGTATTCGAGTTTACCTCCGATTCCCATCTTCCTCGCGATCCTCTCGTACATCTCCTGATCCGAAGAAGCAAATTTTTGAATCTCGCTGATTTCTCCCTTATCGTTTGCGAGCGCGTGTAGATCGGCGAGAAGGATAATCGCCCTAAAACCGTGTCTCGCGAGCTTGAAAACGGGAATTGACGCGCTCAAGTTGCCTATGTGAATTACGTTGCTCGGCTCAAGGCCGATGTAAGTAACCGGACTAGGCACCTCGTTGATAATCTTGTTTAGCCTCTCTTCCGTCAGGATCTCTATGTCCTGTTTTCTTAGATCGGCCAGGACTTCTTGAGCGATCAAGTTTAATTCTTCTGGATTGACTTTTCGCGAACTTTATTTAAATTAAGACAGACTATCGCTGATTGCTTGTCTTTGATAACATTCTAGTCATTGAAAAAACTTTGATTCACTGAATTCTCGCGATAAAGTCTTCGATGATTCGACGGGTCATACCCCAAATGACATGTTTTCCCTGATAGACAAAGGCAGGCACTTGGAAATTTATTTCATTCCGCGAAAATGTGTATATGGACGAATTTTCCTTGTTCACAAAGTAAGAAAGTGGAATCCAAAAATGATCGACCATCTCTGACCTGCTGATGACTGCGTCGATGGATTTAGGTTTCAAAGTGACGAACGGCGTAACTCTAATGCTTAGATTTCCGGGGACAATTTCGTCTAAAGGCCCCAACAATTCAGAATCCATCACGTTGATTTTTGTCTCCTCCAATACTTCTCGTCTGACGGTTTCAACGATGCTCTCATTCGGCCTTGACCTGCCTCCAGGAAATGCCATTTGGCCGGACCAGGGATCTCTTTCCGTGACGGCTCTCTTCATCAGGAGCAATTCGGCCGAGCCTTTTGAATCGGAGGGCCGTAAAATCATGCAAACAGCCGCATGGTTAGCTGAATCAAATGTTTCACCCGCAAGCCGCGCTCCAGGCTTTCGCCGAAGCGAATCTCTCAGTTTCTCTTCTAGTTTCGAAAGATCTGGAGAATCGCCGTCGTTGCTTCCGGAAGCGGCCATGTTTGCTGACATGTGATTCAAGGATATTTCAAGCGTGCTCAGATGTGAGCATTTTCAGATAAGCTTTTGAGCTATGTGAAAAATCAGTTTGAAATACACTTATCTGGCTCTCTTGAACTGTAGGTATTTGAAAAATGTTCGAACTTTTGTCCTTGGCAGTTTTGTTTGGACTCGGCCATTCCTATCTGGATGTAACTTCTCTTTTTGAGTTCGCAGCTGGGCTTGTCGCCTTCTTTTTCGTCATAGTTTCTGTTTTGATCTTCATATTTGTCTATGACAACCTGAGGCGCCAGAAGAGGGCAGCTCCGCCGCCAACATCGACCTGACGTTCTCGTTGTTGAGGCTCGTTTTAGTCTGATCTGCACGGGTAGAGATATTACTAGCTTCGTTCCTTCATCCACTCTCTGGTCGAATTACTTACGCAGACTTCTCTGGATTCTTTCAGACTCCTTGACTCCCACGTAGAAAAGAGATATCAGGAGTTAGGCTGGAGAGAGCTTACTCCGATCCAGCAGAAGTCATACCGCCTTCTTTTGAGGGGCAGAAGCGCTCTCCTAGTTGCGCCGACGGGTTCGGGGAAAACCGAGGCTGCCGTGATCTCGATTTTTGCCAGAATAGCTTCGATGAAAGAGCCAACTGAAGCCCGCGGAATAAAGGTACTGTACATCACGCCGCTAAGAGCGCTCAACAATGACATTTTCAAACGTCTAATCGCGTATGCTGAAGCGGAAGGTCTCCGGGCTGAAATCCGCCACGGGGACACCACATCTTATGCGAGACAAAAGATGCTCGCTTCTCCTCCCGATGTTCTCATTACTACGCCTGAAACCGTAGGTATCTTGCTCGTCAGTAGAAAGTTCAAGGCACATCTTGCGTCTCTTGAGTGCGTCGTCATAGACGAGCTCCACGAGCTTCTCGGCAACGAACGCGGATCGCATCTGGCCGTCAGCCTAGAACGGCTCCAGAGAATTTCAAAACATCCCGAGTTCATGCGTGTCGGACTATCTGCAACAGTTGGAGATCCGGACGAAGCGGGAAAGTTTCTTGTCGGCGAACACGGAAAGTGCGCTGTGATCACCGACACCGAAGCAAGGGGATACGATGTCAAAGTTAGATACGTCAGTGGAAACCTTGCCGGTCTCGCACAAAAGATTCTGGATTACATCTCGGAGGAGCATGGTCAGGATAAGAGTACGCTTGTTTTCACAAACACTAGGGATGAAGCTGAGTTTCTCGGTGCCGTCCTGAAAGCAAAGTCCCCGTCAATTCCGGTAGAAGTACACCACGGCTCTCTATCAAAGGAAAGTAGAGAGACCACGGAAGGGATGTTGAGAAGTGGGGAGGCGGGGATAGTTGTTTGCACTTCATCACTCGAGCTCGGGCTTGATATCGGTGCGGTGAATCTTGTTGTTCAAGTCGGCTCTCCTAGACAGGCAACTAAACTCGTCCAGAGGATCGGCCGAAGCCGCCACAAGATGAGAATTAGGGCGGTAGGTGCAATCATAACCAACAGACTGGACGACGAGCTGGAATCTATATCTCTCCTGCAGAGGGTAGACAAGCATTCACTCGAATCGATATCGATCCACAGAAAACCGCTCGACGTTATTGCGCATCATCTCGCGGGTCTAGCACTAGAAGAAAGTACATTCAAGGTTGAGGAAGCTCTCAATTTATTCAAAAGAGCTTATCCCTTCTCAGACATCACGAAGGAAGACCTGGACTCGGTCGCTGCGATCCTTGAGAACCAGTGGATAATCAGGTACGACGGAGAGGCAGTTAAGCGAAGGGGCCCGAAAACCTACGATTACTACTTTTCCAATCTCTCGACTATCCCGGATATTCAACAATTCGAAGTTCATGACATCTCGACAAAAAAGATCATCGGGCGTCTAGATCAGGTCTTTGTAGGAGAGTATGGAGAGCCTGGAAAACCATTCGTGCTCAAGGGGATCACCTGGCGGATAGTTTCGATAGATGATGATAAGAAAATACTTTTCGCCGAACCGATGTCTAGAGATCTAACAACGATACCATACTGGGTTGGCGAATTAATACCGATTGAATTCGAAACCGCTCAGATTGTCGGTATTTTGAGAAGGCAAATAGTTGCTGGGACCAAACTTGGACTAATTCCATCAGACGAACAAAAAACCAGACTTGAAGCAAGCGACGAAGTCTTGAAGGGTGTCCCTGATGAAAAATCAGTCATCATAGAGAAAAGAAAGGGCTCTGCAGCAATTGTGATACACACGTGCTTTGGAACCAAAGTCAACCAGACTCTATCGACGATACTCTCGACACTGCTTTCTGCGAAGATCGGCTATCTGGTGGAAACAAAGTCTGACGCTTATCGGATCCTACTTTCTACAAACGGAACTCTGGAAACTAAACTCGTTTCGCAAACTCTCAAAGAAGATATCGTCCTGGATCAAATTCTGACCGCTTCGATAGTTGGAACTCATCCTCTCAATTGGAAAACGTGGTACGTCGCAAAGAAATTTGGAATAGTCGACAAAAGTTCACAATACGATCGGAGGGCGGCCCGGCTTATCCAGGAAAGGTACAAGGGAACGCCGCTATACAACGAAATTCTACGCGAGCTGTTTCATGAGAAGTACGACATTGCGCTTACAGTCAAAATGATGACTGAGATGAGAGAGAATAGACTCAATGTTAGAATTGTAGACGTTGAAAACTTTTCAGATCTGGCAAAACCAATTCTGGATTATGCGTCTAGTTTCGCGGCTATGCCTCTCACAATGGAGAAAGCGATCTTAGATCTCGTTAAGGAAAGACTGGGGAATTCAAAACACAAACTGCTTTGTTTGAGCTGCGGAAGATATGAATCAATTCAAAAAACGAATGATATCAAAGAACCAATAATCTGCCCTTTGTGCCACTCCCGTTTGATAACGGATACATATTTTTCTGACTTGGAGCTCCCGAAAATTATCCAGAAGAAAAAGAAAGGACAAGCACTTACCGAAGATGAAGAGAAGAAGTACAAGCGGGCATGGAAGACGTCAAGTTTGATTCAGAACTTTGGAAAGCGTGCCTTTGTGATACTATCAGGTTATGGAGTTGGCGTTGATACTGCGGCGAGAATAATCCGGCGGACCGGAGACGAAGATCAATTTTATCGGAACATCTACCTTGCAGAAAAGAACTACGTTGCTACTCGAGGCTTCTGGCAGGATTAGCCTGAGCTTTTTTGTTTGACAACTGCTGAATAGTTTTTCAAAATCAGGAACTTTTTCCCTTCATACGATTGAACCTCAACCGCCCTAACTTCTATTCGATCTCCGATCGAAAATCCTTCGAGAAGCTTGGAAAGATTCCTCCAGGCATAAACCTTGATCTCGCCGGTATGATCTGCGACATGAACCTCGGATCGTCTGACCAGACCATCCTTCGTCTGTATCTCCCTGCTTATCGGATCGGTCAGACAAATCAAATCCAAAGAAACAACGCTCCCTTCAATCAGATCTTCGACATTTGCAAAAAGAGATGAAGCCAGTGGAATGTCAAGTCTCTTCGATGCCACTTTCGTTATCGAGTTAACACTGACACAATTTGCCCTCAGCAGAGTGTAATCTACCGTCTCCGGCCTGCACAAGACAACATCGTCATTCGAAATCGTCTCCAAGTTAGGGGTCGCGTCTCCAGACAGTATAATGGAGATCTTTCGTTTCTGCGAGTCGACGACTAACATATGGAAGCGGGTGTCACTTGAATCAGAGTTTCTCTTCGAAATAACGCGACCTACGAATGGGACAGCTGCTTGCGGACTCGTTTTCTTTTCTTCTTTGAATAGTAAAATGCCTTGATCGGTCAACTTTTGAACGAACTCATTCATCCAGACCCTCGTTTCATCAAAATATTCCAGCAAAGATGTGTTTTCGTCGCCATGAATTTCTAGCACCTTGCTCTCCTGAAATCCATTAAGTCTAGACTTGACATTTAGCAATGTTACCACTTCTCCGTCGCGCAGTTTCTCAAACGCCGGATTCGGATTGTTCCAGATGACTGTCCTGATAGAGACTGAATCATTCACTTCATCTACCATGTCGAAAGTTATGTAGTCGGCCGCTGAACCATCACTTTTGGTAAAGCCCGATTTTTTGACATCTCCCCTGACTCTACCTCGAATTGTCATCATCTTCCTTTCCTCGGGAAGAGCGGCGATTGCGAGGATTTGTTTTTTGAGGGGATCTATAGCCGAAACTTCCGGGGCCTTTTCGATACGACTGTTCTCGCTAAAATTGATAACTGGAAGACCATCCGGCCCCGGTCTCGTATAGACATCGAATAGCTTAACCAGATCGCCAGCATGTAAAGCTAGATTTCCGTCAATTATTTTTGCAATGGCTGAATC
>JAPCJU010000074.1 GCA_027886795.1 Nitrososphaerota archaeon
ACCTTCATTTCACGCGACGAACTGAGAAGTGTGAAGAGCAACGAACTTGACATCGCGACTGCCCTAAAGTCTTTTAGCTCAGGCAGTAAAATGATGTTGTTCATAAGAAGCAAGAAGGTAGCCGTTGCGAGCGAGATAGTGAGTATCTCTGTGTTCATCAGTGCTCGTGCAAATCCTACTAAAGTCTCAAGGCGAATCACGATATATGAGAATGTTCTAGATCAGGAACAGAAGGATGCAGTTGAGAACTCTGCGTCGTTAGCAAAAAGTTTGGGCGTAGAACTCGAAATCAGAGATGTTGCGAAGCTCAGAATCCTTTCGCGGATCATTAACTCGATCTTTCGTGACAAGTTGGTGGCGAGAACTCCATCGGTTTCCTTCACCGGAGGGGCTATCACATCATTGGTAAGCGCGAGTTATGCCAAGGAGCTTCAGAAGATTACAGGGCGTAAAATAGAAGAGAACTCCCGAAATTCCGAAAATGATATGCGATTGCAGGTTGCTTAGGAATCATCGCATTATTGAAGTAAACAGGAAGAAAGAAACAAAAGGGACATTCTTGCCAAATTGGTTGATTAATGTCAAATTCCAAGAATAACCTGTTCAGCAACCCCGACCTAGCAGTTTCGCTACTTGTACCGAATTTGGAATCAGAAAGCGTGATCTACAAATATCTCAAAACTTTGGCTAGGGAATTTGTTTTGAAATGCGATAATCCAGCCGAGTTCGCTAGATTAGTTAACGCTGAGCTAAGCCGCGAAACCAGCAAGACTCGGCGTGAGGCTTTGTTTCAGCTGAGACAGCGAGCCATAGAGGTCTTCGCGTTGGATGAATAGTAGCCGCCCCACCAATCCAAGTTTAATTGATTGCCGATCGAAGTCCAGTGGATAGCTGAATGCGGTCTTGTCGAGACTCGTAACGCCGTCGAAGAGTTTGCCCGGACTACTCATCGGTGTGCCCTAGTTCTCCCAATGTACGAGATAAGAATTTGGTTCCTCAAGCATCATCTTGAAAACCGAACGTCTTGGATGCATTCAAATTGGTGGTGGACCATCAACTAGACGGTGCAATAGATGCAAGTTGGAATTGACAGCTTTGCTGCAGCGTTCGACGACTCAAGCCTTGCTGTTAGCGATTCAGATCGTTTGCGAGGCTTGATCGAAGAAATCGAATATGCAGATAAGGTCGGGTTGGACACATTTGGGATCGGTGAACACCATCGGCGCGGGTTCCTTGATTCGGCCCCAGCGGTCATTCTGGGAGCAGCAGCGGCGAGAACTCAGCACATACGTCTCACCAGTGCTGTTGCGGTCCTCAGCGCGGCCGACCCGGTACGCGTCTTTCAGGAGTTCGCTACCGTCGATCTTCTGTCGCAAGGTAGGGCCGAGATGGTTGTCGGCCGCGGTTCGTTCATCGAAGCCTTCCCATTGTTCGGTCTGGATTTGAATGACTACGATTCTCTTTTTGCGGAGAAGCTCGACCTTCTGCTGAAGATCCGTGAGAAAGAGCACGTTACATGGTCCGGAAAATATCGACCTCCCCTCAATGGTGAAGGCGTCTACCCCAGGCCATTGCAGAACCCTTTGCCGATATGGCTGGGCGTTGGCGGGACTCCACAATCGTTCATACGCGCCGGCGTGCTTGGACTTCCATTGATGGTTGCAATCATCGGGGGTGAGACGCGACAATTCCGCCCACTCGTTGATCTTTACCGGGAGGCAGGCAGACGATCAGGATACTCTTCCGATCGATTGAAGGTCGGAGTACATTCTTTGGGCTATGTCGCGGAGACGACACAGGAAGCAATCGATGATTTCTTTCCAGGTTACGCCCGCGCCATGACCGAAGTCGGCCAAGAGCGCGGATGGCCGGCTATCACCCGGGAAGATTTCGACGGGCAGCGATCCCCGGAAGGTGCACTGCTCGTGGGCAACGCCGAAGAAGTGGTCGAGAAGATAATTCACCACAGTAAGGCGCTAGGCGACATCTCGCGCATCACTTTTCAAATGAATGCGGCGTCCGTACCTCATGAAAAACTGATGAAAGCCATCAAAGAAATCGGAACCAAGGTCGCGCCTCCACTACGCGAAGAACTCTCGGGCGACTAAAATTACGAGAATGCTCGGAAAGAGAATTCCCCTTGGGGCATAATATCTTTAATATTTTCAATCATATCCACACCCATGAATCCCACCATGAGCGCCGCAAAGAAGAAACATGAAACGATGGATCAATACATAGAAACTTTTCCGAAGGATATTCGAATCATTTTGGAAAAAATGAGAATAACAATTCGAAAAGCGGCGCCCGAGGCCGAAGAAGCAATCAGCTATCAAATCCCCGCGTTCAAACTAGATGGTAAAATATTGGTCTATTTTGCGGCGTTCAAAGATCACATAGGGGTTTATCCACCAACACCCAAAGTATTCAAGAAGGAAACATCTCAGTACGAAGGTCCCAAAGGAAACCTCAAATTCCCACTCGACAAACCAATCCCGCTGGATCTTGTGAAGAGAATTGTCAAATTTAGGGCAAAAGAAATTTTAGAAAAAGGAAAAAAGAAGTAAAGAATTTGCCTGAACTTTTAGCTAACTGAAGTACCTTGGAAATTGAATCAGTTCTTCTCGAAAAGTATCCGGGATTGGGGGTTCTCGAACTTGAAGTTAAGGATGTTGTCGTGAAAAAATCAAGTGAAGACTTGGAGGAATTCAAAAGAAAAAAGCAGGAAGAGATCCGCAAGCGAATACCATCTCTTGACGCCGTCAAAGATCTGCCCGTCCTAAGAGCTTACAGGGATTTTTACTGGAAAGTCGGAATCGATCCGACGAAGACGAGACCCGCGGGCGAGGCTCTGATCAGGAGAATTCTGGGAGGTAGAGACCTCCCGACCGTGAATACACTGGTTGATTCTTACAACGTTGCATCGGCGGAGAGCATGGTGGCGATTGCGGCTTTTGATGGGAGGGTCGTCGATATTTCCAACCTCCTGATGAGGACTGTTTTGAAAGGAGAAGTCTTCCGCGGAATTGGGATGGAATTACCAATTTCGCTATCGGGCATCGAAGTCGTAATTCAAGACCGTACGTCAGAGAAGCTCGTCGCGGTTTATCCGTACCGGGATTCGGACGAGAGCAAAGTCACGGAAAAGACGAAGGACGTGCTTTTCATGATGTGCGGCGTCCCAGGCATTTCTCAAAACGATCTTGTTCTCGCAAACGAAATGACACGCGACTACGTATCGCGTTTTTGTATCTAGTTTCTAAAAAGACGCCCAAATCACTGAATACTTTCTTCTCGAGACCTAAAGGTAGTATACGGAAAGAAAGCACTTTTTCTTTATGAAGGAATGACCGGAAGTATTTGAATGATGCTCGGAAGTAGATCTCCCTCCATACTAGAAGGCTCCTCGCGTTCATTTTTATTATAGAATTGATCGCGCGCGCTAAGTTGATTTTGTAATTACAGTGACACAAAGGTGAAAAGAGTTAAATCTGGGATATATGTCACTGTAACCATCGTTCATGGTCAGGATAGCAAAAAGAATATTCAAGGGAAGATCATACTATTACCTAGAACACACGATCAGGAATGGAGACCAAAGAACAACCAAATCGAAATACCTGGGAAATGAATTACCGAAGGATCTTGATAAGATCAAAAGGAAATTCCTTTTCGAACTGAACAAGGAAAAGTGGTTCGATGACTTCGAGAAGATAAGACGCAGTCACCTTGTCGAGCTCAAGTCAATACCCAAATCATCCAGACAGAAGTCGCTTTATGAATTCTCCATTAGATTCACTTATGATACTCAAAGGATCGAGGGCTCAACTCTTACGCTTCGAGAGACCGCACAACTACTGGAGAATAAGATCAGCCCAAGCGGAAAGCCGATTGAAGACGCGAAGGAAGCTGAAGCGCATAACAAGGTATTCCTCGAGATGATTGGGTTGAAAAGGGATTTGTCGCAGGAGCTAATTCAAGATTGGCATTGGAAAATTTTCAAAGAAACAAAACCTGACATAGCGGGAAAAATCAGAAGACACGGCATCAGGATCACTGGGAGCAGGTTCGTTCCACCTGCTCCAGTGGAGTTGCAGCCCCTGCTAGACGAATTTTTCAACTGGTATGATGAATCCAAAACGAAAACCAATCCTGTCGAATTGGCGGGACAGGCTCACTTGAAATTCGTGACTGTCCATCCATTCGTGGATGGGAATGGAAGAATCGGCAGGCTCCTGATGAATTTCATTTTGCACAGACACGGATATCCAATGCTAGACATTGAACACGAAAGAAGAATGACATACTACAGTTCTCTTGAAAGGTCGCAAATTAAGCGAGACGACCGACCATTCTTGAATTGGTTCTTCAAGAAGTACAAACTTGATCATCAGAAATTGTTAGCGATACTTAGTTATCGTCGTTCTAAAGGTTGACACTGCGCGAATTTCTTTACAATGTCGTTGCTATCAGGGGATCGAAATTCTGTTGTGTGAACCCATTTGATCTTCCGGGAACTAAATCCAGCCGCAACATACAAGTTTGAGCAATATGATTGAGAATTGCGAAATGACAAAAATGGTTTCCCTCCGGGATAAAGTCCAGAATATGCAAGATGGCAAGGAAGACTTGCCCCCGATCATGAAGACGCTCGGGATGAACATGGTCCAGTTTGGAGACGGCAAGTCGTTGCTCACCATACACGTGGACAAGAGATTCCACAATCCGATGGGAACTCTCCACGGAGGCATAATGACAGACTTGGCGGACGCGAGTATGGGAGTGGCATTGATGAGCACCTTAGGAGATGGAGAGTCGTTTACGACGCTTGAGCTGAAGATGAATTTCCTCCGCCCGGTCTATGAAGGAGAACTCACCGCAGAATCGAAAGTTCTCCACAGGGGACGAACCATAGCCCTTGTAGAATCTATCTTGAAGAACAGCGAAGGAAAGGAAGTGGCGAGAGCTACAGCTACGCAAATGGTTTTGCGTCCGGGATGAATGGAAAGTTTGATTGGATCCACACCTTAGGCATACAATCGGAGACTCCAAGAGATACCAAATTATTTTGAAACACAGCACTAAATCTAATCCCTAATTTGTCCGGACTTTTCTTAGGAGAAAAAAATGGAGAAGCTCGGGAAAATTTACCCGAGCCATGTTTCCCTTGTAAAGTTCTATGAATCTAGGACGCTGCAAGGCCCGATGCACTGGATGCGAGTCCAGATACCGAAGCTATTGACGAAATGCTACCACCTGCGAAGACAAGGTATCCGGTGATCGACGCGCCGTTGTGCACGTAGAGGAACCCGCTGTTTTGGCTGAACGCCATGTCAAGCGCCGGTATTGCAGTATGAGCAGCGACAGAGCTAAAGAGTGTCAACCCGCCATTGTTCGAAACTTTGAAAGTCGATATTGTTCCGGCGTGCGCGTTCGTCGTGTACGCAAAGCGACCGGTGCTATCGACCAAGAGCCAGCAAGGCGCCAATCCAAAAGTGGGAATTGCTCCGCTGATGATCCTCAGCTGTCCCTGGGAAGAAACGAAGTACGAGGACACCGTGTTCGTTGCGGCCTCTGAAACCAACAGGTTTCCATCATTGTTGAACGCAAACCCGTATGGTCCTGATCCTGCAGACGTTTGGTTATTCGGCGCGTCGGCGACCCCACTCTTATCAACCGTATACGTATCTAACGTGTTCGTGCCCTTCTCAGTCACAACGAGAACGTTTCCATAAGGGTTGAAGCCAATCTGTTCTGGAGAAGGAGCTAATGCACCGCTCAAGGGCTGCTTTGATCCGCTCATGAATTTCAGCACGCCAGAACTGCTCAGCTGGAATCCAGCAATATTTCCAGAACCCGCGGCATCAAGAACGTAGACAAGGTTTCCGTGCACGGCCAAGCTTATCGGATCAGTTCCATGCGAGCTCGCCTTGCTTACGAATGCCAGAGTCGTTCCCTGGACTTTGAATACTGAGATTTCGTTGCTCCCCGCATCAACTACCAAGAGCCAGTGGCCGTCCGAAGTTAGCACCACAGCCCCCTGACTTCCAAGACCCGCTCCGGTCCCCAATCCATGCGTTGACACTGAACCCAAAGAGGTCAGCGAGCCGTCCGAAGCTCTCGCATAGACCCAGACGTTGTTCCCAGATACAGAATTGTCAATTATGTAGACCGCTCCTGCTACTCCGCTCGAAGCAGAGACAGA
>JAPCJU010000075.1 GCA_027886795.1 Nitrososphaerota archaeon
CCTATCACCTGTCTGACAAGGGCTTTCAGCTTCTGAACCAGTTCATCTCGATCAGGGAAGATCTCAACTTACAGAGCGAATCCTGATCGCACCCTTTTTCTCTCTTTCAAAAATATCTCCCGCCGCTTTTTTGGCGTATCCCCCCGTTACTTTTTTTCCTTTCTTCAAACAAACTCATTTTATTCCTATGGCACGATGTTTGAATTCGCCAAACAAAATCGCAGATTTTTCGAACGAAATTTTCCAGGCGATTTTGTTTCCACAATTGGAAAACAAGTTCGTTTATCTGAACCTAGATTCACTATACCCAATCTTAAAATCAACTCGGGAGCCAAGATAGAGAAGCGAATTGAAACATTGCCTTTTGGCAAACGTTGCACCAGCATATCTTCAATCAATGAAGCAGATGATAACATATTATCTGTGATTGAGGGAGCTTTGAAGAGCCATACCTGGGTCATTCAAAGATCCGAAAAGATCGGATCAATGGTCGCTGGTTTCCAGAGTCTCATCGTACGCTGTGTTTGCACTCGCTGTTCGCTGGAAAGATTGTGGCTTCTGACAGAACCCAAGCGCAATAAACTCGAGCCATGATTCCTCTTTAAGCAAGCTTTTTGATTGACACTGCTTTCGGTAAGCAGAGTTAGAGCAGCTATTCGTTTAGGTTAAGCTCAATTGATGTAATGATATATCGATGGAACTTTCCAATGAAAATCTGGATTAGGGATTTTATCATATTTCACTTTCATGAAAAACGCAAATGGCGATCAGATTAGGTACATCGGTTAGTCAAGAGACTAATTACTTCCCCATCTATATCTCGAAAATGGGGATAATTGTTAAATAATGGGGTTCATCTAGAGTATTGGGAATCTCGGCCGTTGTCAACTGTAAGGCATGTAGATAGGCAAGGAAGGATCGCCCTTCCACTCGATTGGCGTCTGAAGAGTTTGAAAGGAGAGAAGGAAGTTGTTGTCGTAGAACATGAAGATTTTTTGGTGATTCGGCCGCATCGAAAAATCGATCTGACCGAGTTTTTTGACCGCGTAAGAGTCGACATTGACCCCAAAGCTTTTGCTGATTACACCCTTTTGAGACAGGCTCTGTTGAAGAAAAACGGAGAATAGATTGCTTGAGATTTGTCGATGCTTCCGTCTTCCTCTACGCATATTTGCGATCGGAGAAGAAGATTCCGCCTAACATTGAAATCCTGAAACGGAACGCACGGAACATTGTCGAGAGAATAAATCGAGGGGAGGAAGTCACAACTAGCCTGGTTCACGTTTCTGAGATAGCCAACATATTGGAATCAAGGACTAGCCTCGAAACGACCGGCGACATTATTTCCGCTTTGCTCAGTCTTGCAAACTTGGATGTCGAAGAGCCTTCCAAAGCTCTGTACGAATCAGCAACAGAGGTTTCGCGCTCGTTTAGCTTAGGAATAAACGATGCTCTTGCTTTCTTACTAATGAAAAAAGAAGACATTACTGAAGTGTATAGTTTCGACAAGGATTTTGATAAATTGAAAGATCTGAAAAGAGTTACTGAATAAATATTTTTTGGATTATGATCCAGATCAATTCTTCGTTTTCTGTTATCTAAGATTGAAAGAAGAATTGCATCACCAACAGGGGATGTCAGAGCCCAAGAATTTGTATTCAGGAGATGCCATGTAGCTAGTTTTCCGATATGTACGCAGCGTTCAGTACCACAACCTCACACGGAATAAATACAAAGTTTCGTGCTTTGAGATATTGCTCTCAATCTGTGGGACGAAAACGGATACTCTCGCGTGTTGATTGTATCTGATTTCTTTTCGCTAGCTGAGAGAAAAGAGAAGATTCAAAGAAAATAATGCTCGCAACAAAGCAACAGGAGACCCAGCTTGGACGGCCCTTGCAGGCAGAGTCTACAAACGTTGCAAAGCAGCTCGTTGACGTTGAAATTTTGTACCTCCTCACATTTTCTGCCAAGAGCGGCTACGAGCTCCGAAAGCATCTCGCGAGCTGGTTTAAGATCAACATTAGCTACGGCACTTTGTACCCGCACCTCCACGCCCTGGAGAAGGCAGGAATGGTCACCGGCACTTGGCAGCAAAAGTTCGAGGAGGCCCCGCTGAAGAAAAGGATGTACTCGTTGACACCCATGGGAACAGCCATCCTTCGAGGAAACATTGAGAGTTTGTCAAAGATTTCTCTCACCATGCAGTTCATGATAACTCACGTAAGCGCATCAACTCAAGTGATACCCACTATTTCTGACGAGCAAAGGAAAGCGCTGGATCTCGTTGAGGGATTTTTGTCACATCGCGGTTATGTCGTGAGAAAACTGGCGATCGTAAAGGGCTTTTCGTCGCAAGAATACCCGCTCGATCTTTTTGCGGTCAGACCTGAATTCAAATCCTCAAACATCATTCTGCGACTCGCGGGACGAAGCGGAGTCTCGATCGATGATATTTTGAAGATGTACGTAATTTCGTTCGAACTGGAGGCGGCGAGATCGCTGATCCTCGTACCATCCTCTACGGTCTCGGAGGACGCGCGAAAACTCGCACAGTTCTGCCATATCTCAATCTACACAGGGCAGGATGATGAGAGCGCTGCGGCTAACTTGATTTCGTCGTACGATGCATCTTTATCTTCATAACCAGATTGAGATAAGATTAGCAGATTTCCGAGATCTATGTTGCATCCTTAAAAGCACAAGTTAACTCGGACTATAGTTCTTTCAAACTCCCTTGTCAACAAATTGGGAAGCAATATGCGACGAGGATAGGGATCCTGTTCCCGTCTCTAATTCTACGCGCTACAGTTAATTGAAGATTAATTAAATATGTTAACTCGTCCTTGCCGCATTTCATCTACACCAAACATTCTACGGTTAAGATGGTTGAGAGAAGCATTCCTCCGGACCTTATCGAGAAGGCACTGCTCGAAGGAAGGGAGCGATACATTGACGTAAGGCATAACACTCTGATTGCTGTAAATCGAGGAGACAAGCCATTAGTTGTGGCATATAGAATTGATTGCAATGACGTAGTCGTTGTTACTGTGTATTCTCCAGAGAATATTAATAGGCTGGTCGAGCGTAGAGTTCAGGCAGGGAGCTGGAATCTTTGGCCAAAATAACATACGATCCTGAGACCGATATACTCTATGTCAGGATCTTGGACGGACCGGAATACGATGTCTTAGAATCAGATGATTCCGAGCTCTACGTCGACAAATCTGGTAAACTCTTGGCTATTGAAGTGTGGAATGCAAGTAAGAATGGGCTCGATTCAATAATAAGATCTCTGACCGTAAAGGTTCCTTCCGTGTGAAAAATTTTCCGAAATATCTTCCTGTGGTCAAGAAATAGAAGGCCATTGGTTTAGCACGATCGAAATATCAACTCGTTTGATGGAGAGAGGAGATAGAACTCTCTCCCTCCCTTTAGCTAGATCGCGAGAAATACATCCTCCCTGGTTATTTTTCCGCTCCGGGGATCAATCTTAATTCCAAGCTCCTCCATTGTTAGGGCTCCCAAGACGGTCGCGTCAGATTCCTCGCCGAAGACTACTTCGCTCACTCCAGAAGCGCCGTCGACTGAGCAAACGGCGGCGCCATAGGGTCGTTCGACGATTTCTCCGCTTATTGTTTTGAATCTCCTGATGCCGAGCTCCCGTAACTCTACTTGTTGAGCTATTTTCTTTGGAATCCAGGTACTGAATGAGCTGCTGTCTACTATCGCCTCAATATCGCCAACGCATTTGGTTGGATCTTGGCTGTTGCAGATATTCATTTTGACTCGGATTATCAACTTGGTTGGTCCCTTCTCCGGTGTCCCTTTCCTGATATTTGAGATAAAAATGGATATTTTACTTTATGGTCTACTTGGGATTTATCCTAAAATCGAGAAGAGGAAAAATCATTAGATGTTGAATCTTCTCACTCGCAGTTTCTTGACGCAATTCTAGCAGCTCTTCTAATCTGCCCCATTGGACAAAATATTCCAACCTCCTTCATCATATGTACCACTAGACAGTCGCATCGGGACCTTCGACGCTCCCAAATCTCACAATTCAGGAACAAAAGATTAATGTGTGACTGCACATATTGCAATTATTGATCCAGAAATGCCGAACATGACCCTGGCCATTCCCGAAGAGCTGCATAAGAAAATGAAAAGACATACTGAACTGAAGTGGAGTGACATCGCGAGGCAGGCTTTTGAAAGGAAAATCAAAGAAATAGAATTTATGGACAAGTTACTGGAAAAGAGCGATCTCACGGAAAAGGATGCGCAAAGAATCGCACATAGTGTGAATTCCAAAATAAGAAAACGGATCAGCGGTTGAGACTCGTCATTAATTCTGACCGAGTCATCGCAGCTCTAATCAAAGACTCGAAATGCAGACAGATTATTCTTTCCGATAGGTTTGAGTTTCTAACCATCGATTTTGCGAGGTCAGAAATACACGAACATGCAGATGAACTTCTTGAAAAGTCGGGTCTGTCGATGGACGAGTTTGACGCGATTCTAGCCATACTTTTTGATAAGATATTCATCGTGAGTGATGTCGTAATCAGGGACAAGATGAATCAAGCGAGAATAATAATGGACAGAATCGATCCGAATGATGCTCCATTCTTAGCTCTTGCAATGGCGACGGATAATGATGGCATATGGACGGAGGACAAACATTTTGAAAAGCAGAGAGCAATCAAGACTTGGAAAACGACAGATCTGCTAAGGGAGATGGATGAGAAGTAGATGAAAAGTCTAATTTTGGCTTTCGATTTTTCTAGAGCGACCGGCCGAATTAGAAAGATATCTAGCTCCCGGTCGTCGTCCAAATATATGAGACATCATTCCTTTAATAACAAAATGTACTTTCTTTTTTCATACTACCTATAGTATCGCAGGAGATGTCGCTCGTTGTTTCGGCCCGTTTTGTCATATGATCAACTCTCATCCCAAGTTCACGTGATTGTGAAATCGTAACAAAAGCTACAAGATCCATGAGTTGATGCAAGAAGTTGCCTGAAGTCTTTTTCAATCAAAAAATGGAGCGCCTGCCCCAAAAAGAGCTAGCCGAACTGCAGACGAAAAAATTCCGGGCGATCATAAATTATGCGTACGAGAATTCGGTCTACTACAAGAAAGTCCTAGATGATGCAAATCTAAAACCGGGCGATATTCGCGGGATATCAGACCTACAGAAGGCCAACATCTTCACCACGAAAGAAGATCTGAGACGAAATTATCCGTTCGGGATGCTCGCCATACCGAAAAACAAGGTCGTCGAAATGCATGCAACCTCGGGTACTACTGGCACCCCGACCCTCGGCCTGCATTCACAGCGAGACATCGAAGATTGGGGAGAGATCGCTGCTAGATCGCTCGTAATGTCGGGGCTGACGAAGGACGACGTTTTTCAGATAACTCCGAGTCTCGGAATGTTTTCCGGCGGTTTCGGGTTTTACCACGGGGCGAGAAAAGTCGGTTGCACAATTGTTCCCGCAAGTGCCGGCTTCTCCAAGAGACAGATAGAGTTCATGGTAAACTTTGGTACAACAACTTTTTCCGCGATCGTGTCCTACGGATTTCGTCTCGCCGAGGTCGCGCACGAAATGGGTCTAGATCCGCGGAGGGATACGAAGGTGCGGAAGGGGATCTTCGGTAGCGAAATCTGGACTAAGGAGACCAAGAAAAAAATGTCTGATCTCTGGGATTTGGATCCTTACGACATCTATGGTTTCACCGAGCTTTGCGGGCCGGGCGTTGGAAATGATTGTCGCGTGCACGACGGCCTTCACATCTGGCAGGATTATTTCTTGACGGAGGTAGTTGATCCAAAAACGGGCGAACCTCTTGGTCCCGAGGAGGAGGGAGAGCTAGTGTTCACGACCCTGTCCAAGGAGGCGATGCCTCTTTTGAGGTACCGAAGCAGGGATATTTCTTACCTGATTGATTCCTCCTCATGTGACTGCGGTAGAAGCCACATGCGTTATTCAGAAATCAAGGCGAGAGCAGACGACATGCTAAAGGTGTCGGGAGTAAATTTCTGGCCCTCGCAGGTCGAAACAGTCCTCCTGAAAGAAGTCGAGTTTGGCCCCGAGTACCAAATTCACGTGATCCGCGAGAGCTCAATCGACAAAATGAG
>JAPCJU010000076.1 GCA_027886795.1 Nitrososphaerota archaeon
ATAGCTAAACTCGATGAGCTGGGAAAATCAAATGCCCTCGAAGGATATTTTGGTCCGTTGAGAGCGCTTATCAGCTACGAAACGGAGTACGCACAAGCAATTGCTGCTATTGGGAAGGAATGGTTGAACGCAGTAATAGTTCGCGATGTTCCGTCCCTTCTCACAGTTACAGAAGCGGCACGGAAACTGAAGATTGGCAGGCTGACTGCTATACCGCTAAAGGAAGTTGGGAATATTGAAACTCCGAAGGAAACGCAGCGATCGGGGATAATCGCCTTCGTGGCAGATATTGTCTCTTGCGAGGATAGTTTGCGTTCGGTTGTGAACTTTGTCTTTGGCGATTCAGTCATCGTAGATTCCCCAAAGGATGCGTTCGTACTCGCTCGAAGAGGATTTAGGGCAGTTACCCTTCAAGGCGACGTTTTCGAACCGGATGTCCTTGCATATCAAACTGGCTATTCCAAGAAATATCTTCAGGTTGCAACTCTTCTCGCCCAGCAAAAGAGCTACGAAGGGATAAAATTTGTGCTATCATCTTTGCACAGGCTAACTGAGAGGAGGAAATCGTCGATTTCCAAGCTCCGCACGAAGGCGATCGATTTTGGAAGTAGAGAACACGCGCATGATTTGGAAATTTCAAAAATTGAGACCAGGCTGGACACCACGAAACAGTTTGTTGCTAGATATGCTGAAGATGTTAAGACTCTCAGCGATCGCCTGAAACAAACTGACAATCAGATCGAGGAACGAAAGGATGAGATCGCCCTTGTCGAAAAACGGACACTCGCAATTCAGCTAGGCTCTCAAAAACTGGGATCGCTGCTTTCTTCTTTTGATTTATCCACCTTTGACGAAAAAAGCGGTGATTTGAACCGGACGCGAAATGATCTTGGCTCCAAGATGGACAATGTCGCTTCCGAGATAAGGGAGGTTACCTCCGAAATCACAAGGATCCGCGGGGAGCTGGAAAATAATCAAAAACCGTCACTTGAGCGATTGAGACAACAAAAGTCTGAAAGCGAAATCCGGTTTGCTGAGAAATCGAAATTTTTGGTGGAGAGCGAGCCGAGACTACAGGAGCTTGAGTTGAGTCTAGCCTCGCTCAGAGAGAAAGAGTCGGAAACCCTTGACCGCGCCGCGAAGTACCAACCAATGTTGGATTCCCTCGACTCTAAGCTCAAGGGTCTCAGAATTGAGGAGGAATCTCTCAGGAAAGCGTTGACCATAGCAGACCGTGAACACTTTTCCGCCAACAACGATCTCACGCGGCTCCTGGATTCTGAAAGAAACCTTGTTGGCGAGCTCGCAATTTACGGTTACCCCGATCCGATAGAAACTTTCGACGGCATCGAGGAACTACTTCGCGAGTTGCAGGGTGAATTCGACACATTAAGAAACAACGTCAACTTTAATGCTGACAAAAATTACAGGGAAATTTTTGAAAACTACAAGTACTCGTCGGTAAGAAAAAACGAGTTAGAAAAAGAAAGGAATGCCATCGTCACCTTCATAGAGACCATCGATTCCGAAAAACGCAAAGTGTTCATGGATGCTTTCGAGCGAATAGATCGCGAGCTCAGGGTAATCTTTACAAAAATAACAAATGGCAACGCTTGGCTGGAAATTGAAAAACCAGATTCAATTTTTGACAGCGGGGTCTTTTTGATGGCGCAGTTTCCCGGAAAACTACCGAGGGATTCGAGTTCGGTGAGTGGAGGCGAGAAGACAATGTCGGCCCTTTCATTTATACTCGCAATTCAAGCAGTGTTCCCCTCTCCGTTCTACGTTTTCGATGAAGTTGATGCACACTTGGACAGCGTTTATTCGGGAAATCTCGCCGCGATTCTTGCGGAAAGGTGCGCAAACTCGCAGGTCCTCATTGTGAGCCTCAAAGACACAGTTGTCTCGAAAGCAACCTCGGTGATCGGCGTCTACATGACCCAGGGGAGTTCCAAGGTCGTCCGGTACAAGAGCGGCATGGAGGTCGAAGTCAGAACTGAGTGACATCGCGCCCGACGCGCAACGAAAGAGGGAACTTTCCCGTCCTCCCCTCAATTTGTTGCTGAATCCTGATGGAAACAAGATAAACAAACCGTGGGAAGTCGATCTCGACAGGCTCCTAAAGCTCTTTCTCGATCTAATTTCGAAGAGCGAATTTTTGGATCTTCGACTGTGTGGTTCAGCCGCCTTGTCGTCAGCCCTGATTTATCGCCTAAAGGTGGAAACTCTGTTTCTCCTCGACAAAATAAAGGAGGCAAGGATGCAGCGGATTGACATTTCTGGCGAAGTCCCCCTACTTCTTGAAATGCCGTTCAGACAGGAGATTTACTCGACGTCGATCGAAGATCTCGTTTCCACATTGGAAGCAATCCTAGAGGACATAATTCGAGGCAGAAGAAAGCAGCAAGATCGCGCCAATCTACTACTCGAACCGCTTTACACTTTCGAACCGGATAAATTCCTCAACAAAATTTCTGAACTGGTTAACGAATTCAGGGTAAAGGTCCTCGGAGAGATCAAAGCCAAAGTATCTTTTCTATTTTCTGAGTTTGCATTTGGAATAGACGCGCTTGAGAAGGCTCAGTACTTTATTTTTTTCCTGTTCCTCGCCATGGAAGGAACCGTTAATCTAGAGCAAACTGAAAACGAAGACATCCTGATATCTGGAATTCCTGTTACTACCATCTAAGAGTGAATTTCTTTGTCCTCGAGCCTCGAATCCGTTTCTCCTACCACTCCATTTCAGAGCGAAAGTAACGCTCCGGTTACTCTTTCAAAAGATGCGCAGGCGCGGATCGAAGTTGCACTCTATGCATCGGGACGGCCTCTGAGTCTTGAAGAGCTCTCCCGTGTGTCCAGGATAAATTCGCGGAGGCGGCTCGGCGAAATCATGCAGGAATTGGCGAGAAAGATCAACTCTGGATTTGTCGCGATTGAGCTGAAGGAAATCGAAGGGCAGATGTACTCCCTGCAGTTAAAGCCGGTTTACAATTCAATCGCAAAGAGATTTGCTACAAAACCCCTTCTTTCTACCTCTACCCTGAGAACTCTCTCTTACATCGTGTACCTGCAGCCCGTTAGCGCGCATGAACTCGTGCAGCGGAGGGGTTCCCAGGCCTATTCCCATTTGAAGGAGCTTGGTGAAGTAGGGTTTTTGAAATATGAGAAGCGGGGCCGATCCAGAGTCTTCAATACCACGGATGCGTTTGCGGATTACTTCGGTCTCAGCCATGATCCAGATCAACAACGAAAACAGGTTGCAAAACAGGGATTGATCTCAAAGGCGCAGTCGAAAGAAAAACCTGAGCCCAAACCGAATCCAGAAGTATCATGACCGGCCTTTATCCTGAAAGCGTTTATATGCCGTAAAAGAGTCGAATTCATCTTCAGAGAAAAACTGCGTGACGAGATATGGTAAAGCCAATCGAAAATTTGCAGAAACGAAAGTTAACCGGAGGACGAACGAAGCATTTCAGGTCGAGACGCGCCTATGAAAAGGATGGGTATGCGGCCGAGACGCTCCTAGGTACGACTGAGAATTACCATCGGAGGACAAGAGGCGGAACCGAGAAAACTAGCCTCAAATTTGCAGATTCTGTTAATGTGCACGACAACTCGTCGGGCAAGACGCAAAAGGCAAAGATAACCAGAGTTTTGGAAAATCCCGCAAACAGAGATTACGAGCGCAGGGGTGTCATCACCAGGGGTGCCCTACTAGACACTGAATTAGGCAGGGCAAGGGTTACTTCGAGACCCGCCCAAGACGGCGTCATAAACGCGGTTCTCGTCTCAAAGTAGCTCTTCAATATATTAGCCAGATTGGTACCTTCAGGGCTTGAAAGACTACAAGCGGATTGTCTTGTGGGTTGATTACTTCAACTCCACATACAGTCGCGATCAGGGGAGGCGCATTCCGCTCAACAAATCGGTAAAGGATCCCTCACTTGAAGAGCTGAACGAGACGGCAAGACGACTGGGTTACAAGTCTGAGCCCGTTGTTGCAAAGTTTCCACCGAGGATGATGATCCCCTCCGGCTACATTTCGGTGGACAAAAAGCCGGGAGAAAAAAAGTCACACGTCATATCAGAATTTTCCAAAGTCATCTCGGGGGTTCGAGGAGAAAAGACTGCGGCGGCCGCTGCGAAAAAGCGGTGAGCCTGGTTATCCTGAAATTGTTTGACGAAAAAACTAGGCCGCGTCTACAGACATCTGGGATACCATCTGTGAGGACGATCTCCCCGATTCTATGAATTTCTTCACAGATTGACAGCTACGCTCGATCCCCATCTCTATTTCCTTTTTCAATTTCAGTTTGTCGATTGCTTTGCCGAATATTCCGTACCCAAGTTCGTAATCGGCTTCAAAGGTCAGTTTCGTTTCATCTCCACCCATCAGCGGTTCAAAGTTCACTGAAATTACATTTTTCTTGAACGGTCCGTTGATCGCCTTGACCTGGATGATTTTGTTATTCTCGTACGTGACAGTCTCCATGTCCCATGCTAGAGGTCTGCCGCCAAACTCACCTTCAATTCTGAAAACAGTTCCGACTCCAAATCCGTCTATAATCTTAATCGGGACAACCTTCATTTTCACGTCCTCGGGAAATGTCTTGGCAATGTGCTCTGGTCTTGCATAGTACTGGAACACACTTCCAACTGGCGCAGAAATGTCGATCGAACGGGAAACTTTGGACATGTCACCCACAGATAAGTTGGCAATTATTTATGCATTGTACCGTTTTCTCTATGGATCGTTACCATTAATAATTGAAGAAAAACAGGATGATAAATCTCCGTCTACAATTTGAAATCGACATAACGAAATATTTTTCGGAATTTACAATCTGTGATTAAGAAACATGAACTTGTTGTTCGCCGTACTGCTCGGACTCGTTCAGGGAATCTCAGAGTGGCTTCCCATAAGCAGCAAGACACAAGTTCTTTACGCCTCCTACGTCCTTTTCGGACTTCCGATTGCCGCAGGATATGCATTTGGTCTTTTCATGGAAATCGGGTCCCTCGCCTCGGCGACTGTATACTTTCGGAAGGACATCATCTCTCTTTTTCACGATAGGAGACTTTTCACTTATCTTCTTGTGGTGACATTGTTCACCGCCATTGTCGGCGCTCCTCTTTACTACATCACAGACAAGTATCTCCAGGGTGCATCTCCTTTCATAGGAATCCCGATGATAATTCTGGGTCTCGTCTTAATCGGAATCGGATTTTACATTCGCTACTCTCGATCAATTCCGAAAATTGGCGGCCTCAATGAAATGAAATTGAAAAATTACATAATCGTCGGAATCGCGCAGGGAATAGCTGCGCTTCCGGGAGTCAGTAGATCTGGTATGACTGTCTCCACGATGCTTGTAATGGGTGTAAAACCGGATCAGGCTTTCAGGCTGTCGTACCTGGCTTACATTCCCGCATCCCTCGGGGCTTTTGGTGTGAGCCTACTATTTACTCCGGGCGAAATCAATGCCGGGATACAGGCGGTTCAGCCACTTGGTATTGCAGTGTCGATAATTACTGCCGCTCTCATAGGAATCGTCACTATATCGTACCTCCTAAAATTTGCAAAGAGCAGCAAGATCTGGAAACTCGATATCGTCTTGGGTTTGATCGCGCTCTCGATTGGAATCGTGGCGACGGTATTTTTCTACCTGCTCCCGAATAGTGTTTCCCTGTCGTAGAGATATTTGGCACGTGCAAGCCGTAACCCTCTTTCTGTTTTAGGCGGGATTCAGCTATGCGGCCTACCTGGGACTCTCGCGGAAATCATCGTCCCCTGTTTGGCCTTTGTCCGCACGGGACAACCGTTTCATTCCTCACCAGGAATCTCAGCATCACTGCCTCATCGTGTGATCTGGATTGGATATCGTTTCTGTTTTGTAGCCAACCATCTCTGATTGCGCCTCTCGACGCCGTGATTTTTCCGCATGGACAGAGGAGTTTCCTCAGAAGTTCTCCGAGACCCGCTCGCTTGCTCGTACCGAGTACTTTCCCTGAAAATGTGAAGATAAGTATTTACTTCGATCGTCCTCAAAATCGTCGGCAAATACAAGGATTTTAGAAAACTATGATCTTAAGAGGTCCTGGGAAAGTAATCCATTTCAATCTCCCGGATTTGATCTTGC
>JAPCJU010000077.1 GCA_027886795.1 Nitrososphaerota archaeon
ATGACGAAGAACAGTTTTACGGGGAACTGATCAAAAAGAAGGAACTTCTCGCCTTCATTGTGAAAGACAGGTTTTTTGAAATCGGGACGGCTCCAGCGTTGAACGAGTTTGAGAGCTTCATATCTAATGAAAAAATGGTGAAATAAAGTCGTTTGAAGAAATCATTTGTCTCAGTAGACATGGAAGGTCTGCCACACATCACATCAAACGAGCCACTTGTTTCCAGGAACCATCTCCATACGTAACTTACATGGTTTGCATCACAACTTTTGTTTGATTTCTTTATTATGACTCGTCGTGAGTTGTCCTGTCTGATCAATGAAAAAAGCACTTGTGACTGGTGGTCTTGGATTCATAGGCAGCCACCTAGTCGATCGATTGCTCGCAGATAAATGGGAGGTTGTTGTACTCGACAACCTTCTGACAGGCAAACGGGAAAATCTGAGTCATCATAAGGGCAATCCTAGACTGCAAGTGGTTGAAGGTGATATACGCGAACTAAGAACTGTGAAAAACACATCCCAAGGTTGCGACGCTGTTTTTCACTTGGCCGCTCATGCTTTGATGCGGCTAAGCCTGACGGATCACAAGGCAGATCTCGATTACAACCTGATTGGGACGATCAATGTGCTCGAATCCATGATTGCAAATAATATCCCCGATCTTGTTTTCGCAAGTACAAGCGCTTTGTATGGAAATGCCCAGATAGTTCCGACTCCAGAAGACTACATTGGGATTCAAACTTCATTGTATGGAGCTGCAAAATTAGCTAGTGAAAGTTATTCTGAAGCATACACAGAGTTCGCCCCCATAAAATTCTGGGCATTCAGATTTGGTACGGTTTTGGGAGAAAGATGTCGGAGAGGAGCGATCTGGGACTTTGAAAACAAATTACTAAAGGACACACACGAATTAGAAATACTCGGAGACGGCAAACAATCGAAAGACTATCTCTACGTAAAAGACTGTATTGATGGGATAATTCTTGGATACGAGAAAAGCTCCAACCATGTAAATATTTTCAATCTGGGTTTGGAGGAGCAAACTACTGTTGATGAACTTGCTGACATGGTAATTCAAGAGATGGGGCTTTCCAATGTCGGAAAGAAACATACCGGCGGTAACAGAGGGTGGATAGGTGATAACCCGGTCGTATTTCTGGAAATCAAAAAGATGAAAAATCTCGGCTGGAAACCAAAAGTTTCGCCTTCCGACACAATTCGACTGACAGCTCGATGGACACTGGAGGAGCTCGGCGGGAAGGAGAAACTCGCGACTAAGGTTTGATAGAAAATGTCGAGGGTCGCAATTACAGGCGGCGCCGGTTTTCTCGGGAGCCACATTGTAAGACAACAAAAGAAAAAAGGCAACGAAGTTATCATTGTCGACAATTTCTCTTCCGGGACAGTTGAAAATCTGGAAGATTTAGGCGTAAAGCAAGATTGCATAGTCGGCGATCTTCGCGATTCCAACTTTGCAAAAAAGGCTCTGTCTAAAGTTGACACGGTCTACCACTTTGCTGCCGAGGTGGGCAGCGTCGAATACCTCCACGGCACTCCACACCGCGAGCTCGACGCATTACAGGCCAATCTGGTGATAGATGCAAACGTCTTCAAAGCGTGCAGGGAAATCCAGGCTAACTGCATAATCTACGCATCCAGCGTGTCGGTATATCCGTTTGGAAAGCAACTTGGTGCTCATGCGATCTTCAGAGAAGAGGATGCGACCGACCACGTGGATCCTGAAGGTGGATACGGATGGTCGAAATTCCTCGGAGAGGTTCAATTGAGCATGATATCCGGCATCTCAGTGGGCGTAGCGAGGATCTTCCACGCCTACGGGGAGAATATCTACATGAAACCGGATCGAAGCCAGGTAATAGCGTCTCTGATAAGCAAGTCGATTCATTATCCAAAAGACGATTTTGTAGTTTGGGGTGACGGATCGCAGTGTAGGTGTTTTGTTTTCATTGACGACGTAATCGATGCTTTGGAAAAACTAGAGAGCTATGTAAGGCAAAAAGGGAAATTGACCGTGAATTTAGGCTCCCAGGAAGAAATTTCCGTAGGAGAATTAGCACAGCAGATAGTCAGGATATCAGGAAAAAAAATTGACTTGAGATTTGATGCTTCGAGACCAAGTGGAGCTATGAGCAGGATACCTGATTTGGAGAGGATAAAGAACACCCTTGGCTGGATGCCAAAAACAAAGTTTCAAGATGGGCTGACGCGAACCTACAATTGGGCGCAAAGAAGATTGATCGCCGATTCTACAAAGCTTCGTTAGAAAGTTTGAGCCTGCTCACATGTTAAACAACATTCTAGAAAGCTAGTTGCGGAGTTTTTCCAGTTGCAAGAAGATCATATTCTGAGGGAAGATCTTGAAACGTTAACCATATAGAGAGTCGCTGGCCTACGACGGGGTCGGAAACGAAAAGCCGCCGGATAGTTGATTAGAAATTGCCCCTACCAAAAGAATTTAGTGTTTTCGGAGAAGATTACGGAACTTCTGAGTACAAGTTCGGTGTCGCTACGCTGGGAAATACTCCAGATGCAACGGACAATCGAGGATACTTTCCAGATTCTAGAAGCGCTCTCTTGACGGTCTCTTCGACCAACGGAAAATCGTCCAGCGGCGTGACCAAAAATGGGAATCTGCTGGTCGTGGGACCGAATGTCACCCAGTTCGTCGAGGCACGCCGCGACCTTGCTGAAAGAATGATCTACCCGATGCGAAATGGGGTTATTGAAAACGACGACGAGCGTGCGTGGACCGTCGTCAAGGAGATAACCCGATACGGTCTTCTGAGACATGCCCCGGAACGGACAAAAAGTCGCGACTTTGAGGGATTCAAGTGCGTTGCGGCCCTTTCTGCTTCTGCACCCCACTACATGTATGATAGAATGATGCAAATTCATACGGAGATAAACAAAGAGGAGGGCAGAAGCCTGATCAAGGCTGTATCTATCATCCCGCAGCCTCTTGCCGTTGCAATTTCACAGAAGAGGCTCGCTTGTACCGTGTTGGAAGGTGGACATGGCAACACCCAGGTTGCGCCGATCAGCAGTGGTGTAATTTTCAGCGCACTCATTGCCCTGAATAGAGGAGGAAGTGAATGCGACATGATTACGGCAGAGATTCTGAAGGATGCGGGTTACTCAGATTTGGCGCGAGAGCCAAAGCTCGTCAAGGTGTTCAAGGAATCCGTGGGTGTTGTTCCGAGAAATCTTGCAAAAATTCTCGAGCTGAAACAATCGAAGGCTTTTGAAACAGTCTTCAAGATTCCGAATACAAAAATTTCAATCGATCTGGGCAAAGTCTCTTGGCAGAGGTTCCTGATCGGTGAATATTTCTTCAACCCAGGTCACGAGGTTTTCTCCTCATACTACAGGAGAGGTTTTCCTAAACCATCTGACTCGTATAGCGAAGGAAAGCCGGTCCTGGGTACGGATGATCTCGCCGATGTGATTATTCAATCAGTCCAAAAATGCAGCTTTGAAATCCAGCCGGCACTGTATCAAAACGTGATCTTGTCGGGCGGCAATTTCGCGTGGGGAGTGCCGCAATCCTTGTCGAGCTACGCGGTTGATTCGCCGACGAAGATAAAGGAAATGCTGAGGGAGAAGGGGATCACGAGCACCTCTGTAGAGCTAACGAGAAATCCGGTATACAATGTGTGGCAGGGCTGCATAGCTTACGGGCTTTACATTCCCGATAATTATCAGTGGGATTGGGAGTCGAGAGAAGGTTGGCTTCAAATCGGATCCCAGAGTGACGGCGCCGAAGAAGTAAACGCGGATCTTTAGATTTGGTAATACGGGACCGTATCCCTCAGATCAACGATAATTTCGGGAGTACGAAAGTAGCACGTCCAAAGAAGATGCAAGAACTCGATCCATATCTCCAAGGGACGGAGTTTCTTCCCCTGATGATACGCATCGTCCTCAGGCTGCACCCGGGATCATCGCTAGGAATCTAAACAAGCTCATCTTCTCATTGATTATTATTTTTCTTTCCGCTCTAGTGGCCTTCTTGTACGTCGTCGCATCTTCCTGGGTTGCAGGGGGAAATGCGAATTCGACTGACGCAACCCTAGCATATCTAAGTGGCGGTCTGTCTGCAGCGAGTTTTTTTTCCTTCCGGATGCTGGATTATCGAGTGAGGTATGAACACATCAGCATCGTACAGAGACTTTCCATCAGCTTCTTCGATCTTGTAACGTATTTCTCTATCATTGCACTCGTCGTTTGGGGAATCATATTTCCTGTGCTGAGGCAGATACCGCAAAATTTTCAGCTATTCCTATTCAATCAAAATACTCTTGCACTAAACCTTGACGTCGGTCTGATATTGTGTTCAACCATCATAATTGCTAGGGTCGCACTTCAGCCCCTGATTGCCAAATCAAGTAACATCATGACAATTGCACGTCCACAGAAGGTTTTAGCAAAGGAGGTACCTACGATATCCGATTCCAAAAGTGTGGAGATTCGGACATTTGAAATGTTAGCCTCGATAGAAAGGGAAATTGCAAAGCTTCGTGATCAGATAAGTTTGCTCAGCAAAAACACCGGGAATGTAATTCCGCCGGTAACGAGGACGGCGGACCTGAGGATCGAGAGTCGTTCAAATTCCTCTGGAATTTCGAGAGTGCCGGAAATTGAAAACAAAGGAAGACCGACGCATATAGCGCCCGTGAAAGTCAACGTAGTCAACCTCATTTCAAATTCGGATAAGGTACCCCCGGATGGATCTGACGTCACAAAATCTGATTTTCAGTTACCTGATTCTGCCAAGGATAATCCTTGGTCGTTTGTTTTGTCTCAACGCCAACAGCGACAAAAAACCCCGGAAGACGCTTAACCAGACTGAGTTCGATGAATTAGCTTCGCTCAAGTCCTACGCAGTTTTTGAGCTCAGAGAAAGAGCCGAAAGTTGACGAGAGTTAAAACGGATCTCAGTTCATTACTGGGATCTTTGAACTCTGACTTTTCTGAAGGAACTCCTGCCAAGCTTTGTCAAACTCCTGTATTGTTTCTTCAGTTCTCTTGTTGAATGGCATCTGAGTGAGGATTTTCGTCGGTATCGTCAGGATGTGGGCGCCCGCCGCGATAGCAGTTGCAACATCTTCCGGCGTCCTGATGCTGCCGACGATCAACTCGGAATTAATGCCACCTTCCTTGACGAGCCCAACGTAGTCCTTGATGATCTGGACGGGGTTTTCTCCCACATCCCTTGCGCGATTGTAGAAAAGAGAAACATACGTGGCTCCAGCCTTCGCGGCAAGTACCAGCTGATTGAATGTCATCATGACCGTCATGTTCGTCTTTATCCCATTTTTCGCAAGACGACTGACGATCTTCAAACCGTTACCGTTGCCAAACATCGCGACCTTGATGACGACGTTCTTGTGCCAAGAAGCGTACTCCCTCGCTTCTTCCAAGATCTCGCCTACGGTGCTCTTTGTTGTCTCAACGCTAACAGGCCCATCGATTGTTTCGCAAATGTCTATGACCCTCTTTTTGAAGTCGACCCCTCCTTCTTGCAGGAAGATCTTCTGATTAGTTGTAACTCCATCAACAATTCCCCAAGATGAAATCTCCTCAATTTCCTTCAAAGAAGCGGTATCCAAGAATATTTTTGTCAAGAAAAATAAGCTCCAAGCGGTTGCAATCGCAACTATAAATATAAACTTGTCCATTTTTGAAAATATATAGTTAGGCGTACTTATGCTATATCGAAAAATGATCGCAAAGGTCCACTAAAGTGCGCGCACTGGATGTTTTTCATTATCGCAGAGAAAAAGGGAAAGTATCTGAAGTTTACTCCATTTTTGGATAATGAGACTTGACTTTGAAACAGAATTTGAATGTAAAACGTAAACTCGTTCGAGATCGACGACTGGTGATTGTTGTAAACATAGATGATATGATTACGGGTACTTCGGTTCATTTAGGCGTTTCATAGACTGCATTAGAATTGCAATGTCTAGCGGGAAGTGCTCCTGTTCATTTTGGTTAGATCTCTTTCCGCCCTAACATGACTGATCGTGAAGTCACTTCATGTCTATCTAACGGCTTTCGGAATCGAACTGGGAAACAAGAAATCTAGTTAGACGGAATGTCTGACCACGTTCAAAT
>JAPCJU010000078.1 GCA_027886795.1 Nitrososphaerota archaeon
GAAAAAATCTGCCGCTAGGGTGTTTGTTCTCATGGGCGACGGGGAAATGAATGAAGGACAGATCTGGGAGGCTGCGCAGTCGGCATCGCATTATCAACTCGGCAATGTCGTTGGGATCGTCGATCGGAATGAAATGCAATTTGACGGCCTCACCGAGGAAGTCATGGGTATCGAGCCGCTTGCAGACAAGTGGCGCTCATTCGGCTGGCAGGTGCATAGCTGCGACGGTAATTCGATTCCTGATTTGGTTCGCACCTTGGATGCTCTTCCACGCGGCAGCGAACATCCGCAGTTGATTATCGCAAAAACGATCAAGGGGAAGGGACTGCCGTACATGGAAGGATCAAGAGTCTGGCATCTTGGGCACCTGAGTGGCGCTGATGCTGAAGCAGCTATTATGGAGTTGAATCAATCGCGATGACAACTACCGACATCAAGTTCCGCGAGAAAGAATCGTGGCATCTGGGTTCACTATCGGCTCAGGCCCGATCGTTTGTGGCCGGCCGTGTTCTGGCTGAACTGGGAGACACCGACGAGAGGATAGTAGTCTTGAACGCCGACCTTGGACGCGCCAACCGGACAATCGAGTTTGCTGAACGCCACCCGGAGAGGTACTTCAATATGGGAATTGCAGAACACAACATGGTCAGTGCATCAGCAGGTCTTGCCGCAACAGGATTTATCCCGTATGTCGGGACCTTTGCCTCTTTCCTGGGAATTTTGTGCTGCGAGCAAATTCGAACCGATCTGGCTTATCCCAACATGCCGGTCCGATTACTTTCCCATCACGCCGGGATCTCTCTAGGTTACTACGGTACAAGTCACCACGCAACCGAAGACATCGGTATCATGAGGTCGATGGCAAACATGAAAATCGTCTGCCCGGCGGATTCGTACAGTTTGGACCAGGCTATTCGTCAGACCGTCGACTTGGAGGGACCAATCTATTTCAGAATCGGCGGGGGAGACGACGCTGACGTTTACAAGGAAGGTGACGAATGGGAATTTGGCAAGATCAGAGTCCTCCGAGAAGGTGGAGACGCCCTAATTCTGGCAAACGGGATCATGGTGTCAGCAGCTTTGGACGCAGCAAAGAGCTTGGCGAGTGAAGGAATTGACGTAACGGTCGCAGACCTGCACACCGTCCTTCCCCTGGATAACTACGGGCTGACGAAACTCCTTGGAAAAAGCCAGACCGTGTTCGTCGCTGAAGAGCACAACACGAGAGGAGGAGTAGCTTCCGCGGTCGCTGATTTCATGGCGGATTCAGGAATAACGGGTGTACGGTTGGTTAGAGTGGGCTTTCCCTCTGAAGAGTACGCAATTATCGCAGCCCCGTACCACCTGTACCAGCACTACGGCCTTACTGGAGCTGGATTAGCTAAACGAGTTCGCGATGAACTGCGAAAACGCTAACACGAAAAACATTCCACCTAATCAGCAAAACGATTGGCGTTGTCACTTGGCGGCGGATCGTTTAGATCCATCGGTTTCGATTGAATAGACAAGCCGTTTTGCGTTCGAAAAAATTTCCGTAATTGCGCGCAGCCTCCTCAAGATTGGATGTTGCTTGTTTAGAAGATGATTGACCCGGTTTATCTCTTCAGCGTTATCTACCTGCTTTGCGCTACCGTCGAGCCACTCTCCCTTTACATGCCCGCTAAAATCAGAGGGGACAACTCTTACTTTGTTGTTAGATCGAAGTCTCTTGACTTTCCCGGTGTTGCTGGTTGTGCTAATGAATAGCAAACCGTCGAATTTTGCGAAGAAGGTCGTTGTCCGAATTGTTTCTCCATTTTTTCTATAAGTTTCGAGTGCAAGAAATTTGGCTTTGTCGAATTGCTTAAGAGATTTATTCTCTTTTTGAGGATCACTCATTTTGGAGCAAATCTCTTTTTCAGATCACTTTGATTTCCATTTCTACGACGCCGGCCGTAGAAGTTTTGGATTGTATTGAGGATGAATAGCAGGAAAATAGACCTTCCATGTACTTGCCCACACAGACGGTGGTGTCATCCGATATTCCTGATACGTATCTGAAAACGTATCTCTTCTCTGATTGGTCATCTATTCGCTCCATTTCAAAAACCCGTGCAGGAATGGATGAGCCGAATAATTTGATCAAGCTCAAGAGATCTTCGAAATTACTTGCACGTAGCCTTACGTAAGATCCTAAAACCACTCCGTACTGGAAGAAAATTTTTAGAAGCGTGTCACTATTTGCGGGGTAAAATGTTTTGACGAGCGAATCCAACAGTCCTCTATTTAACCAAGGCATCCCATCCAGTTCCTTCGACATCTTTGTCTGAAGCCAAAAGGGATAAATTTCATCCGCGCTTCCGCGATCGTGAAATATCTTCAAAACAGCTTCGATGCATTCGTTGGAGAATGCGTACAGCGTCTTGTTCGCCCGCGTTGCTTCGTCAGCGAGTCTTGCAGCAATCACGTCGTCTACAGCAATGTTTGTCCTTGCCAAGTCAAAGCGTAGACAAATAATCTATCTGATAAGCTTGACTAGGCCCCATTATTCGTGTCGTTGTTCTTCCTGGTTCTTAGTTCCAAAAGAATGGTATTCGCGCGGGTATCATACCTAGTATCAAGGACATAAAATTCTTCATCAAAAATCGATTGAAGCGCGCCTGCCAGCATCCCATAAATGAAACGGATATCGACGAACGTGTGGCCATCCAAAAGATGCGGTTCTGAAATCACGATATCAAACCCATTCCAGAGTTTCCTGATGTCGAATATCCCCCAACCAGATGTCTTCAATAAATCAACCAGATTTTTCAACTGCGATTCCCGATCTTGAGCAAAATCACCTGACTTCAGGATCTTCCCATTCTCGATGGAATAGTCCCTGCCCATCTGGAACAAGAAGGCGTGACCGCCGCTGCCTATCTTCTCGAATAACGATTGCTCCAGTTTCACGAGCGCGTTAAGATCCATAATCACGGCGCGATTATCTTGGACACCGACTATTGGAAATAGGAAATTGTCGAAACGCCTCCTCTGATCGTCGTCAATCTCGACCTTGTTTACAACCGGGAGATCTTTGAGATCTTTGGTGATTTGATCCAGAGAAGATGGAGAATTTGAGAAATCCGCGTAAAGAATCAGGAGGTATGCATTGCTATCCCTGTCCGCGTGACCGTACTTTACTTCGATGTTGAGGTTTGCCTTCGCAAGAATTCCAGAAATCGCGGCGAGGGCTCCAATTTCATTCTTGCAAATAACCATGAATTCGACGACTTTACTGCCAGGAGGTCTCAGAAGCGTAATATTTCGAGGATAATTTTTTCCATTAAGACGCGTTGAGTCATTCATTTGAAATTCGCCGAGAAGGGGATGTACTCTTTTTGAAGTATTTCACCCCATCTGTACAAATGTATACAGAGGATATCTTTGTCAGTTGGACAATTCTTAGGCGAATCAATACAAGGTTACACTGGAGCCAGAGCTTTCCTAGCTGCGATGTAGCCTACTATCGCCATGACAGCGGCGAACACGACAAGATACGCTATGTCCCACTCTAGTGTCGATAGCTGGCTCGAAGACAGGACTCCGTTTACCATCAAGAGTCTCGCCGAGTCAGTCGCCTTTGTTATTGGGTTCTCGTTCGAGATCGCAAGAAGCCAGCTGGGAAAACCTGCTCCCGGGAAAAGCGCCGTACTGGTAAAGACAAGTGGAAACGTCGCAAAGTTCACAATCGCAACGAGGGAGTCGATGGCCCTTACGGAAAGCGCGAGTGCAGTGAATACGCACGACAGTCCGAACGCGAGTAGAGCGAACGCCCCAAATATTCCTATGAAATTGAGCACGCCAAACCCCTTTCCCAGGATCAACCCGTCGGGAAGTAAGATGGCAATGAGAAATGTGAGAAATGCAAGAGACATCGCCTTGATCATGTTTTGAGCCACTCCCGAGAAATAGATGGACCCTCTAGAAATCGGAGCCGTGAGCAGGGTGCTGAGAAAGCCAAGCTGCCGATCAAGCACGAGATCAATTCCGCCAAACGCCATGTTGAAGACAAGAATCAAACAAATGATGCCTGCAGTTAAGTAAGAGATGTAGGTGGCTGCCCCCTGGAAGGTCTGAGTCAGAATTGAGCTCTTGATAGACAAAAGCTCCGCTGGAGTAAGTTGGAAGCCGCCCATGTTTGATGGGATCAGGCTTGTTGGATTGAACGAGTTTCCAAAGAGAGCAAGATAGAAAAGAGCCGTGAAAAATCCGGGGAGCACGGCAGCTGGATTTCGAATCCACTTTCTCAAGGCCCTTCCAGTTAGGGCGGACAAATCATCAAACAAGATCTAGCTCGCCTGCCTCTCCAGATTCAAGTTCTGCACCCAGGAATCCTGTCCTCCACCTTCATCTTCTCGCATCGACCTACCCGTAACTTCGAGGAAGACGTCGTCGAGCTTTGGCCTGGAAAAAGAGATCTCCGTGATCGCGAGACCTCGGCTGGTTACGCCCTCGATTATGACTGGCAGTGCTCGCTCAGTTCTCGGAAGTTTCATCTTGTAGACTCGCCCTTCACGAGTCACGTCCGAAACATCCGGAACGGTTCTGAGAAACTCACTCAGATCTGTATCGCCGCTCATGGAAATGGAAAGGACATCTCCCCCAAATTTTTCCTTTAGATGTGCGGGAGAATCCGAGACTTTTATCGCCCCGTGATCTATGATAGCGATCCTATCACAAAGACCGTCCGCCTCCTCCAAATAATGCGTGGTCATGAATACCGTCAATCCTCTATCATGGTTCAACCGGGTGATGTAGTCCCAAACCTTGGTTCTGGTTTGAACGTCGAGACCCAGCGTCGGCTCGTCCAGGAACATCACCTTTGGCGAATGAACAAGCCCCATGGCCATCTGAAGTCTTCTCCTCATGCCGCCGGAAAAAGTTCTCACTCGCCTGTTTGCAGCTTCTTCAAGATCAAATAACTTTAGGAGGTCCTTCACCCTGCCCGGTACTTCCGATCGGGGGACGTGATGCAGCTTCGCAGCGAGAACCAGATTCTCATTGCCTTTCAATTCGTCATCGGCAGTCAATTCCTGAGGAACAACCCCGATGCTTCTTCGCACCGCGGAAGGATCGTGAGCAACGTCAAATCCGGCAACCTTCGCCTTACCAGATGTGATCGAAGCAAGCGTCGTGAGCATTTTGATGGTGGTCGTTTTCCCCGCTCCATTTGGCCCCAGAAAGCCGAAAACTTCTCCCTCATCCACGGAGAAGGAAACATCTTCAACCGCCTTTGTCTTGGGCGGATAGAACTTTGTGAGATGCTCAGCTTCTATGATTGGTGGCATTTGCGGGAAAGAAATCCGGAAGACATTGAAAAGCTTCTCCCTTTGGTTTCGTATCAGAAGTCATTTGTGGTTGGAAAAAGCCACCGAATCGACCTCCAACAGAGAGCTAGGAGAGGCCCCCTGAGGGTAGGACGACGTTTTAGGGGTGGTTAAGTTGACACTTTTATGCATGAACGCCTAACAAATCGTTGATCTTCAATCATTCGGCAAAGGCCGATTATTTCGGGCTAAATTTGTTTCATGGACTGAACAATCAGCAGAAAGTCGACGCACGATCTCTATGCGCACCATTCGATTGTCCGAAATGTCAATTTGATTTGAGAAACGCCGATTTATTCTTAGATGTTGAATTCCATTAATCGATAGCGCGCCAATGTCCGGGACTTCATTGAATGGTTGCGGCGGTCTTCCTAGAACCATCCAACGCGCTTGAAGTATAGTATCATAACGACTGCAGGAATTACCATTGCGAAAGAAAGAACAAGTAAAGACGTGTAAGGACCGAACCAATCTAGTGGTCCTGTAACGAGTCCACCTGGAAGAGGAACGTTCATCCCATAAATGGAACTTACGAGCGTTGCTGGGATTGTGAGGGTGAATAAAATTGTAAGAATGTTGAGAATATTGGAAGTCCTATCGTTACTGATGATAAAGTCGGTATCTTTGTAAATCTCAACCGTTTCTTTCATTTCTTCAAGTGTACCAAACGCCCTTCCGATTTGATGCTCGATGTCCCTGAAATATGTAGAAAGGTCC